>NZ_JBSFDF010000007.1:0-26093 GCF_053593795.1 Streptomyces sp. NPDC002104
GAGCCCGTCCGGGGCGCAGAAGCGCGGACAGTCCGCAGGCTTCACGGCAAATGCGTTCCGGATGGGGCGTGTTGTGAGGAGACGATTCCATCGGCGAGGGGGCGGGCAGCGGACAAACTGTCCTGAGCGATCTTCCGCACACCTCTTGACCACATGCCGCGCGACATGTAATGAACATGCCGATGCGACTGATTGGACATCTACGCCGATAGGTCCCATTTCACCGAGATCCGCATCACCTTGAGTGGCCCAGGCGCACCTGGCGGGTCTCAGCCACGCAGTGGCGTGGAAGTGAACTCTTTCCGCAGCTCATCGCGAGGCTGGACATCGTACGTACGCTGGGCGGAGTGCTCCGTCGCGAAGGGACTGTTCCACCCATGAGTGAAAACCTGACGCTGGGAGACCGTCTCCGTATCGCCCGAAAGACACGGAAGCTGTCTGCCGCCCAACTGGCACACAAAGTCGCGATCTCACCCAGCTACGTACAGAAGCTCGAGTCTGGTGTGCGCAAGCCATCACCGTCTCTTGTCCTGGCGCTCGCCAAGGCGCTTCATTTTGGTCCGGAGGTCCTCACCGGGCAGCCGTACTACGGTGAACCCGAGGCCGAAGACAGCGTGCACGCCGTGATACCTGAGCTGCGCAGGATCATGCTGTGCTACGACACCCCCGAAGACCTGGAGATCGCACCCAGGCCCCTGCCCGTGCTCGCCTCCGAGATGGACCAGGTGGCCGCTCTCCGTCGGGATGCGCGCTATGCACCCATGGGCCCCCTCCTGCCAGCAGTCATCACCGAGCTAACGCACATCGCCCTGGAGGGCCGCAACGGCGAGCGGGAGAAGGCGTACGGCCACCTTGCTCGCGCCTACCGAGCAGTGAACTCCCTTGCCCACAAGCTGGGCCACCATGACCTGTCCAGCACCGCGCTGGAACGCGTTCGCTGGGCCGCGGACCGATCAGGCGATCCCTTGTTGCAGTTCACCGCCGGCTACCTCGTCGTGGGCGCGATGCTGCGGCAGGGAGCCTACGCGGCGGGACGCCGCAAGCTGTTGGCACTGCGCCATGAGCTCGAGCGGATGCAACCCGAGCACTCGTACACCAACGACGCCCTCGCCATCGATGGTGCCCTCCTGCTGAAGCTGGCCGTACTGGAAGCTCGGGAGAACAATGCGGACCGCGCCGACGCGTACCTCCGCGAGGCAGAGAACGTCGCGCGCATGGCTGGCAACCGCGACTCCCTCGCGTACGAGATGTCATTCGGACCCACGAACATCCGCATCCACGAGGTGCACACCCTGATCGACATGGGGGACGTGGAGCAGGCACTCGCACGTCTCACCCAGTGGTCCGACACCCCGGGCCAGGATTGGACGCCACCGCCCTCGACTGTGGGGGAACGGTCCAGCCACCACTTCATTGACGTGGCCTCGGCGAAGCTGGCCGTAGGTGACAGGCGTGGCGCATTCGCAGACCTCGGGCGAGCGCGGAAGGTTGCCCCGAACCACACCCGATTCCACCCTTCGGCCCGGGAAACCTCAGCCGCCCTTCTGCGCATGGACACACATCCGTCCAACGAGCTGGCGGCTTTCGGAAGGTGGGCTGGCGTTACCACAGCCTAGAGTTCCCGTACGGCGTTTCCGTGCACTCGTCCGCAGACAATCTGTCCGTGCACGGCACTGGCCACGTGGAATGGTCTCCTCACCAGCCTTTGTGAGGAGACCATTTCATGTCCGTGGACCGTCCCCCTTCCCCCGGGATCCCGCCGCGATGGATGCCGATCGGCGACGACCCCGACGTCTGCCCGGTCGGACAGTGGTGGGACGTCGTTCGAGTATCCGAAGTCGTCGGCCGCCGCGCCATCGAGATCCTCCAGGCGGAGGGTGAGCCCGTAGGACCGGTGGTGCTCAGCGACGAGGGCACCGAGCTGCGCATGTGCATCCTGGTTCCCATTGGAACGGCCGTGACCTGGCAGGAGCCTGACACTGTGGCCCTTGGGTCGCGATGCCACCTCGTCGTGCCCCCTGTTGACGCCACCGCTCCGCCCGGCCTGCACTGGCACGTATTGCCCGCCAGCCCTCGACTCCTGACGCGACCGACGGCCCTGAGCAGGGCGATTGGCCGGGCGCGCAGGGAGGAGCGCGGAGCTTCCGGTACCGCGTAGCGCCTCTCCGCATTTCCCTCGCCCTATTGCCTGTCGCCATCACCGCGCTTCTGGCCCGGTCGGCACAAAGCAGTTCTGTCGCGGCAGCGCCGCACCGGTCCCGGGCTGTGGGAGCGCTTGTCCTCTGGAGAGCTTCCCGTGGTCGTTAACGTCTCCGCCGTTGTGCTGCTCGCGATTCTGGTCATCCTGCTCGTCAAGAAGGGCGGGCTGAATGCCGGACACGCCATCGTGTGCACCTTGCTGGGCTTCTACCTGGCGAGTTCCTCAGTCGCGCCGGCGATCTCCGAGCTCGCGGCGAACCTCGCGCGCCTGATCAGCGGGATCAAGTTCTAGACCGGATGCCAGCACTCGGCAGCTACTCCGGCCTGACAGCAACCCCCTGCCCGCCCCCATCGCTCCCCCGCTTCCGAGGAGTCATCCGATGACCGAAGAATCCATGACGCTCCGCTACGGTGTGGCTGAGCGCGTCAGGCGTCCACCTTCCCTGTCCCAGACCGCAGACGTTGACCGCTTAGCCTGCGAGACGTGCTGATGCGCCCGGTTTACCACCCCGCCGGCACGGACGAAGCGCTCGCCTTCGCATTGGTCGAGGTACAGGCAGGCAGGTGGCGGCCAGCGCGTGATTTGCTGGCGTCAACTGGTGGGCAGTGGGGGCTGCGGACGTCGCGAACGCAGGTTCTAGCAGTCGCCGCCGCCCGTTCCGACGTGGTGGGTGTGTGGTTGGCGGAGGAGCCGACCAGCTACGACGCCCAGGTGATGCGTGCCCGGGTGGCGGTGGAGCGAGCCGTTCGGGCCCATCACCAGCAGCATGCAAGCGCTGCGGCGCTGGAGGATGCAGCGCGGCATGCGGCCCTACTGGCAGCGCACCGGGAGCCGCAGGATCCGGTGCCGTGGGTGTGCTTGCTCGCCCTCGCCCAGCTCGACGGGCACCAGATGCGACGGGAGCATCGTGAGGTCTCGGCAGAGCCGATGCTGCCGACCGGGCCATGGGGGCTGCTGCACGGGGTGAACCAGCGCGACCCGTACAACCGGGAGGCGTACCACCGGGTGCTGCAGTTCATGCTGGCTCGCTCGGCTCCCCCGGCCGCCTCGCTCGCCGCGGTGTTCGACTTCGGCCGATGGGTGGCCTCGTGGTCGCCGACTGGTTCCCCGTTGCTGCTGTTGCCGCTGTACGCGCTCGTCGAGCAGTGCCGGCAGCAGTCCCTCCAGCGCCGTGCCGATCCGCTGTGGCGTCGGCAGTGGGCACAGGAGCCGACGATCACATACACGATCAAGGCGTTCCACCACTGGTTCAAGCAGAAGGGCCAAGGCCCGCTGTCAGTAACGGACCTGCACCACCTCGCGTACGCCTTGTGGGCCGGCCACCGGTTCGTGGAGGCCGCCGAGGTGTTCACGGCCGCGGGCACCTACGCGTCGCGCGAGCCGTGGGCATCCGTCCACGAAGACCCGAACCATCCGGACGGCGGTGAGGTTCTGCTGCTGCGGGCACGCCGGGAGTCCCTGTCCTTCGCACGCACCCACGCTTCTCGCGCCGAACCGGTGCGCTGACCATCGAACACAGCCCACATTTGGCATGCACCTGACTTTTCTGCACTCGTTCCACCCATTCCATGGAGGATGTCCAGTGTTACGAACACGCCCGACTCGCCGCGCGGCGGAGGCCCAGTCAGATGACGCGTTCCTTCGGGAACTCGGCTACGAGCCGGTGCTGGCCCGCCGCATGGGGCCCTTCGGCAACTTCGCCATCAGCTTCTCGGTGATCTCCGTGCTGAGCGGCTGCATGACCCTGTACGGCTTCGGTCTCGCGACGGGGGGTCCGGCCGTGATGCTGTGGGGCTGGGTCGGCGTCGGCGCGATGGTGATGCTCGTGGGCGCGGGTCTGGCCGAGGTCACCTCCGCCTACCCGACCTCGGGTGCCCTCTACTACCAGGCTGAGCAGCTCGGTGGCCGCAAGTGGGGCTGGTACACCGGCTGGCTCAACCTGCTGGGCCTGCTCGGTGCGATTGCCGGCATCGACTATGGTGCCGCGCTGTTCACCGGCGCGTTCCTGAACCTGCAGTTCGGGTTCGTCCCGACGCCGGGCAAGATCATGGCGATCTACTTCTGCATCCTCGCGCTGCACGCCACCCTCAACCTCTTCGGTGTCCGGCTGGTGAGCATCTTGAACTCGATCAGCGTGTGGTGGCACCTGGGCGGGGTGGCCGTGATCGTCGGGACGCTGGCCATCGTCCCGTCGCACCACCAATCCCCGTCCTTCGTCTTCGGGGAGTTCGTCAACAACACCGGCTGGTCCAGCTCGCTGTACGTCGTGCTGATCGGGCTGTTGCTCGCCCAGTACACCTTCAGCGGGTACGACGCCTCCGCGCACCTGTCGGAGGAGACCACCAACGCGCAGGTCTCCGCCTCCCGCGGCATCGTGCGGGCGATCGGCTGGTCGTGGCTGGCCGGGTTCGTGCTGCTGGCCGGGCTGACCTTCGCGATCCAGGACTATGCCGGCACCCAGGCCACCGCGACCGGGGTGCCGCCGGCGCAGATCTTCCTCGACGCCCTCGGTGGCGCCGGCGCGAAGGCCCTGCTGCTGGTGGTGATCGTCGCGCAGCTGTTCTGTGGCAACGCCGAGACGGCCGCCGCCAGCCGGATGGTGTTCGCTTTCTCCCGGGACGGCGCGCTGCCCGGATCGCGGCTGTGGCGTCACGTCGATGCCCGCACCGGCACTCCGACCCGCGCCGTGTGGCTGGCGGTCGGCGTGGCGGCGGTCCTGGCGCTGCCGTCGCTGTACAGCCCGACCGCGTACGCCGCCGTCACCGCGATCAACGTCATCGGGATCACCCCCGCGTACGCGATCCCGATCTATCTGCGGATCCGCAACCGTCACCGCTTCCAGCCCGGCCCGTGGAACCTGGGCCGCTGGGGCGTGCCCGTCGGCGTGGTCGCCGTGGCCTGGGTGGTTCTGGTGACCGTGCTGTTCTGCCTGCCCCAGAGCCGCCCGGAGGCCGGACTCGTCTCCGTGACGACGTTCAACTACGCGCCCATCGCCCTGCTGGTCGTCCTGGCACTGGCCGCCCTGTGGTGGCGGAAGTCCGGGCGTGACTACAAGGTGCCGACCGCGTCCGCCGACGCCGGCTCGGACATGGCCAAGATCCAGGACGAGGTGGTGTGATGACGTCCCAGCCCACCGCTGCCGAAGCGGCATCACGCCCGAGCGGCACGGTTCAGCGCGACGCCGGGACTACGTCGACCTCCCGGCAGCGGCCGGCCCGCGCGTTCAACGTCGACGAACTGCGGAAGGCTGTCGGCGCCGGACTGATCGACACGGTGCTCCTCGCGGTACCGGACCTGCAGGGCCGCCTCAAGGGCAAGCGGTACGGTGCGCGGCACTTCCTCAACCGGGTACTCGACGGCGGCGCCGAGATGTGCGCCTACATCCTGGCCACCGACGCCGACATGACGCCGTCCGACGGCTTCGCGCTCACGTCCTGGGCGAGCGGGTACGAGGACCTGACCGTCGTACCGGATCCCTCAACGCTGCGGATCCTGCCGTGGATGCCACGCACCGCGCTCGTCCTCGGCAACGCCGTCGACCTCGACGAGGATCCCATCGAGGTCGCACCCCGGCAGATCCTGCGCCACCAGCTGACCCGCCTGGCCGCCCATGGACTGCACGCCCAGGCCGGGCTGGAGACCGAGTTCATGCTCTACCGCGGCAACCACACCCCGGATGCCCGAGTCGGCCACGGGGGACTCGTACCCGTGACCGAGGAGAACCTGGACTACGCCCTCGACCACACCCCGGAGACCGACGGGTTCTTCCGGCGCCTCCAGGGCTCGCTGGCCAAAGCGGCCATGCCAGTGGAGGCGGTCAAGACGGAAGGCGCGCCCGGCCAGGTGGAGGTCACCTTCCCCTACGGTCCCGCGCTGACCGCGTGCGACAACCACCTCGTCTTCAAGCACGCGGTACGCACCCTGGCCGGCCGCTCCGGCATGACGGCCACCTTCATGGCCTCCCCCCAGACCGGCCTGGTCAGCGGCCTGCACCTGCACGTCTCCCTCATGCGCAGCGGCAACCCCATGGTCGCCGATCCGGACGGGCGGCTCTCGGAGATTGGCGAGCAGGCCGTTGCCGGGCTCCTGGCCGCCCTGCCCGGGCTCGCCCCGCTGTACGCGCCGAACACCAACTCGTACAAGCGCTACGTGCCCAGCTCGTTCGCCCCCACCCGCATGACGTGGGGCTGGGACAACCGGACGTGCGCGGTACGCCTCGTCGGCCACGGAACGGGTCTGCACCTGGAGGTCCGCGTACCGGGAGCGGACGCCAACCCCTACCTCGCCCTGTCCGCAGCCCTCGCGGCAATCACCCACGGCATCGAACGGCAACTCATCCCGCCGGCGCCCTGCACGGCCAACGCCTACGAGGCCGCCGACGCACCCCTGCTGCCCCTGACCCTCGGCCAGGCCCGCTCCGCCTTCCGGCACAGCCCCGTTGCCCAGGAAGCCTTCGGCAAGGGGGTGGTCGACCACTATGCCCACCTCGCGCAGCTCGAACTCGACCACCACCGCGGCACTGTCACCGACGCGGAGCAGACCCGCTGGTTCACCCGCGCCTGACCGCGCGCCACCGAGACCAAGCCCCGGCCGGGAGAGTTCCCCCCTCGGCCGGGGCCTGCCCAACCAGGATGCCGAGCCACCACCACGACGGAAGGCCCCGCCCCATGTCCGCACGGCCCGCGATGGCCGCCTCTCATCCGACCCCCGCGCAGGTGAAGATCGCCGGAACGCTCGCCCAGGGCATGAGCACCGCCAAGGCGGCGGCTGAACTCGGCCTGTCAGAGGGCACCATCGCGATCCAGATGTCGCACGGCAACCGGCGGGCCGGCGTACGGCACCGCCACGCTCTGCTCCACGCCTGCTACGTCACCGAACAGTTGCCCCGACCAGAACAGACGGGGCAAGCGCCCGGCGGCGTCGACGACACCGAGATCAAGATCCTCTGGTCCCTCGCCCTGGACGGCACGTACGCCGAGATCGCCCAGCACGTCGGCCTGTCTCACGACGCGATGAAGAAGAGGATCCGGGCGCTCCGAAGGCGTTGGGGGGCCGTCCACGACCCACATCTGATCACGCTCGGCTGGCAGTTCGGGGTGCTCGACGCATCCAACGGAACCGGTGGGCGCAACGTCGCGTGACCGGACTCCGGCGGCGCTGTGACCGCTGGCAAGCTACACCCCCACACAGCGCGACAACTTCGCACCCGCCCCACCACCCCACGTGATCTACGTGGGGTGGCTGGCCAATCTGAAGGGCGAACCGGCATGACCGACATCCCCGTGAGGATCGAAGACCTCCGGGCGCACTACAACCAGCGCCGCATGCACTCCCCGTCCAGGAGGCAGAGACCGTCATGGGGGAAATGAACTGCGAGGGCGAGATGACGGCAGAGGTGCTGGCCGACCGGTACGGCATCGAGGCCGCGTCCGTCGAGCAAGTCCCGATGGGCACCGACACCGTCAACTGGCGCGTGGTTACGTCCAGCGGGCATCGGTTCTACGTCAAGGAGTACCCGGCGACGGCCGATCTGGAAGCGGTCCGAACGACATGGGACATGTCGGAATTCTGCCGGGCTGCTCGGCTGCCGGTCCCGCGGGTGTGGCCCGATCTGGACGGCAATCTGCTCAGCATGGCCGACGGTAACCCGTGGGCCGTGGTCGAGGAGGCCCCGGGGAAGGTCGCGACGTCCGCGATGACGGTGGCGCTCGCGGAGCACACCGGCATGGTCCTGGGCCGGATGCACCGGGTCCTGGCCGCCTACCCGCTCCCCCGGCGCCGCCAGCACGTGCGATGGCGCACGGGGTCCGTCGAAGATGCCCTGGCCAAGTGCGACACGGTCCTGGACACCGCCCGCCGCCAGCAGGCCGACAACCTCGACCAGCTGCGAGGCCAGATCGCCCAGCGGCGCGAGGACCTGCGCACCCAGGTCGGCCGGCTGAGGTCCCACCTGCCCGAGGACTTCGTCGAGCATGCTCTGCACGCCGATTTCAGTCGCACGAACCTGCTCGTCCAAGCCGATGCGGTCACCGGCGTCATCGACTTCCGAGCCGCCAGAGCGGTGCCTGCCTGGGAGCTCGGGCGGGCGGCGTGCGACCCGCGCACCCTCGCCAATTCCGACCACTGGGCCGATTGCGTGCTGGCGATGGCAGCCGCCTACCGATCCGAGAACCCGACCCTGCCCGTTGCCGAAATTCGGCATTGCGCGCGGATCGCGCTGCTGTACATGTTGTTCAGTTTCTATGGCGCCACCACCGCCGAGTACGACCTCCCGAACGAGGCCGAGGCGGACCTGCGGCGGTACTGGTTGGAGCGGCAGACAAGCATCCGGCGGCTGATCGAGGGCCTGGCGGATCTCGAAGACGCACTGGCCGGACCCTCATGACCAAACGCCCGGAGGCCCCCTGCTGCTACTCACCGTCCTGATAGAGAACACCTGCGAAGGCGGCCACGACCGATGGCCTCTCCTCACCGCACCACCAGACCGTACGCGCCGAGCAGGACCTCGACATGGAAGCCCTGCTCGCCCCGTCCCGAAGCGGACTGGGCACCGGCGTCCTCTACCGCCGCGCGACCCTGGGCCGGCGCCGCTACTGGAACACCGACTACACGGCCGATGAAACCCACCACGGCCTCGGCACCGCCGGCTTCGACATACCCGGCCTGCCCGTAGATGACGCTCACACCTCCTCTGGAAAAGACCCTGGTGCAAGCCCAACACCAGGGCCGGCTCAGCAAATCAGAGCAGCTATACGACAGCGTGGTCACCGCGCTCGCAGCAGTCCCGGACACCGACGAAGACATCTGCCGGGTGCTGCACGGCTTCGTGCTGACGCCGTACGGCCTCGACCGGCACGCCGAGGGCGAGTACCACCTGCGTCGAGCTCTGACGGGCCGGGGCGAGGCGCTCGGCCCGAGCGCGCCGGAGACCATCGACCCTGACCAGCGACCCACGGCCGCCGAGGTGGCCGCATGGTCACGCTGAGGAGGCTGACCCTCGACGACGCTCCCGCCGTGGCACGTATCTACAGCGGGGCCTCGGTCCGCTTCACACACGGCGCGGACTACCGGACGACGATCGAGGACGCCGCCGTGCGCCTGAAGAAGATCCACGACCAGGATCACGCCGTCCCCCGCAGCCACTGGAACCTCGGTATCACCGTGGCTGGCGACCTGATCGGCGTCATCAAATCTCGCAAGCGCAGCCCCGACTTGGCCACGCTCAGCTACATCCTGCGCGAGGACACCTGGGGCCACGGCCACGCCACCGACGCCGTACGGCAGTTCGTCCCGCTCGTCTTCGCCGAAGCCGCAGTGACACGTCTGGAAGCCAAACACCACCCCGACAACCCTGCCTCCGGCCGCGTCCTGGCCAAGACCGGGTTCATCCGACTCGGCGTACACGAGGGCTACAGCGAGTACCGGATCAGTCTGCCGTCGCCGTAACGGGAAGATCCGTTGACCTGAATTGCCCTTCCGGCCCATGGGATGAGCGGATCTACTCGATCCCCCTCAGATCCTCAACCCCATGGGCCGACACGGCAGGACGTCAGCCCCTGCGGCCAACTTCCACAACTCCCATTGTTCGATCAGGGGTTATTTCGACAAGGACTCGTTCGGGATCCTCAGCCGGCACGCGACCGTACCGCGCGGCATAGCTCGCCACCGCATCCGCTATCCGCTCCGACTCGGTAACGACCTGCGCCACGCCTTCAAGTGTTACCCAACGCGGACCATCCACCTGCGAAACAGCCACCCGGGCTTCCCCCGGCAACGCAGAGAGAATGTTCGCGACCTTAACGCTCGACTTCTTCGTGATGACACGAGCAATCCCGGACGCGTGATCGTAGGTCACGCCGACCGGAACGACATGCGGCCTGCCATCCGGCCTGAGAGTAGTGAGCGTGGCGAGATGGTATTCCGAAAGGAACTTGGCGAAACTCTCGGTCTCGCTGATAGCCGTAGTCATGCGAGGAAGGGTAGCCATGCGACTGGAATCTCGTCTGCGACCCATCTCACGCAAACCAAGATCAATAAAAATAAGGGATCAACTGTAATGATTCGGACAGATGGGCCGTAAAGGTCAGACCGCATACGCCGCGAGAAGAAGAATTGGTCCCGCAAGTCCCCCAATCCACACAGGCAGGTCTACGCGGGTATACCACCGAGAATTTGAGCCTGCGCGCGCGGCTAGATCCACCACGTTTGACCGCACGTCGACCTACCGTGCGGTAGATCACGGAACTCCCCCACTTTTCGATCATGAACCCTGACGTAGTGTCGGATAGGCAACCGGAACGCGGGACTCCGGCTGGGTGCTTTTCATTACCCATTCGACTAGTTGAATGGAGAACAGCCCCTACTGCATTGTTGGGCTGCATCCGCAGGCGAAGCACCTACGGACCAGCCCGGCTCTTCCGGTACAGCCGGAACCTCCAGGGAACAGAGTCAAGACTCGGTTACCAACCCCGCAGTCTGCCCACTTGACCAAGTGGCAGACGGCACTCAGTTGCATTGCGTCGCGAATCCTTACGACCCATTCCCGATCCGATGCCAACTGAGCAGTATCTTTTGGGGATTGGTCGCGCATGGCCTTCTAGGGTCGCGCGACCGCTGGACTTGAGGAAGCCGCATGTGGGGAATCGGGGCTACGGCCCCCCAAAGTCAACCCGCAGTTGCGGGGCCACGTGCCTGGTCGTGGAAGAACATCAGCCGCATGGATCTTCGGGGGCGCCAGTCGCGCGCTCGCACCGGTCGATCAGCGGATCGGGACCTGCAGCGCCGGATCCGCCGGACGATGCAGGAGCTCGGGGTCCAGCCGCCACTCGTTGTGGACGAGCTGCGTGAGGCCCTCTCGGTCAGGCGCGGCCGACCCATCGTGCTGCGTGCTGCGCCGCTACCGATGCCGGGGCCGCTAGGCATGTGGGTCGACACCGTGCACGGCGACCTCATCGTCTATCAGGAGCACACGAGCAAACTGCACCAGGACCACATCATCCTGCACGAGCTCTGCCACGTGATCGCGGATGACAAAGGCAGCCCCACGGACTGGGGATCGCTGGTACCGGGCGTCGACCGCCGGGAGGTTCGACGCGTGCTCAACCGCTGCTCTTACGACGATGCGGCGGAGTGCCGCGTGGAGACAGCGGCAACGATCATTATGGAGTGGGCCTCCGTGCTGGACCGGGTGGAGCCCGCGCCGGCACAGGACCTGGCAGCGCGCCGGGTCAACAAGGCCCTTGGGGACCGCCGGGGGTGGCTGTGATGTCTTTGATCTTCCTTGTCCTTCTCGGGGCGGCGATCAGCTGGAAGGTCTTCCAGCTGATCCGCGCTCCGAAGGACGGTGCGCTGCGGTCGGTGACGCTGTGCCTGGTGTGCGCGGCTCTCTCGTATCCGCTGGCCATGCCCGGTGGCGCGTCCGGCGTCGACACGGTGGCCGGGCACGGCGCGGCAAAGCTCGGGCAGAACTTGCTGCTGCTGGGCACCATGTACTTCCTGATGTGCTTCTACCTGTACTCGGCCTCGGAGCACGGGGCGAGTAGGCGCCGGGCCCGGGTGGAGGCCGCGGTCGTCCTGGTGGTGGCTGCCGTAATCACGGTGGCCGCGACCACCGTGCCGCACGAGACGTTCTCCGGGAGCTTCTCGACCGCAGACATGACCGTCCCGCAGCTGGCCGTGTTCTACGGCGTGGCCGGCCTGTACCTGATGTACTCCCTGGCCGCCGCCGGGGTCTGGACGGTCCAGTACGCGCGGATGTCCCCCCGGCCCCATGCCACGGGGCTGTGGATTGCCGCCGTCGGCCTCCTCGCGATGGCTCTGGCTTGCGCGGTCCGGGCCGTATTCGTACTCGTGCGCTGGGCCGGCGGGGTCGTGCCGCACTCGGTCATGGCAGCGGTGGCGATATTGCTGGTGCTCGCCATCCTCTCGTTCGTGACCGGGGTGTCCTACTCCGCCGCCCGCAGCCGCCTCGCGGCACTCCGCCTGTGGTGGGAGCACCGACGTGGACACCACCGGCTGGCGCCCCTGTGGGAGCTGCTGGCCGCCCGGTTCCCGGAGGTCGTACTGCAGGGAGCGCCGTCCCGGCTGGAGCGGTGGGGCGTGCGTGGCGTACACCGCCGCTACCACCGCCGTGTTGTCGAATGTCGTGACGGCCTGGTCCGTATCAGCCCCTACCTGGGCGATCTGGAAACGGAGGAACTCATGGCCATGAGCCCTGACCTCCTGGCCGAACGGCTGCGTACCGCAGCCCAGGGCCCGAAGGCGGCAGAAGCCCAGCCGGTAGTTGCCCTCGCGGTACCCCAGCGCAACGACCGCAACGCCGACGCCGTGCACCTGTTCGCCCTGTCTGACGCGCTGCGCACCGCTGCGTGACCCTCTCACCCCTCGGAAAGCGAGTTCCCATGCTGATCACCGCCGGACGCCTCCTGACCGGAGACGCCGAGATCACCGACGGTGCCGTGCTGGTACAGGGCGAGACCATCGTCGCCGTCGGCCCCCGCGCACAGGTGGAGGCCCAAGCTGAAGCGGCCGTCGAGCGCCTGGAGTTCCCGGACTCAACCATCGTCCCCGGTCTCATCGACGCCCACGTGCACTTGGTGTTCGATGCCGGGGCCGACCCGGTCGCAACGATGCAGGAGACCAGCGACGAAGACCTGCTGGCCGGCATGCGCAAGCGAGCCGAGCAGCTCCTGGCCACCGGCGTCACCACCGCACGCGACCTCGGCGACCGAGGGGGCCTCGCCCTGCGTCTGGCTCGCGAGATCGCCGAGGGACGTTCATCCGGTCCGCGGATCATCGGGGCTGGCGCCCCCGTCACTCCGGTTGGTGGTCACTGTTGGTTCCTCGGCGGAGAGGTCTCGGACGCCGATGGTGCGCGGGCCCTGGTCCAGCGCAACCTCGCTGCCGGTGCCCGCGTCGTCAAGGTCATGGCCGGTGGCGGCGGACTCACCAAAGGCGGCGCCGCCAGCTGGCAGTCCCAGTTCGGCGCGGAGGAGCTCGCCGTCGTCGTGCAGGAGGCGCACGCCGCCGGTGTCAAGGTGGCCGCACACGCCCACGGCACTCAGGCCATCGCCGACGCCGTCACCGCCGGCGTCGACAGCATCGAGCACTGCACGTGGATGACCGAGGACGGCTTCGACCTGCGCAGTGACGTCCTCGACCAGATCATCGAGCAGGGCATCCACGTGTGCCCGGCGGTCAGCCCGCACTGGCAGATGCTGCCCCGATTCTTCGGGGAGGAGAAGGCGAAGACCATGTTCGACCTCGTGCGTCAGATGGCCGAGGCAGGCGTGCGTCTGATCGCCGGCACCGATGCCGGGGTTCAGCGTGCCGGGTTCGACGGCCTCGGCCAGGCCCTCTCCTTCTATGAACACCTCGGGGTCCCGCGCGAGCAGATCCTCGCCATGGCTACCACCGAGGCTGCCATGGCCCTCGGGGTAGACCAGGAGACTGGGCGCCTGGCGCCCGGCTACGCCGCCGACATCCTCGTCGTGGATGGAGACCCGTTGGCAGACCTGTCCGCGCTGAGCAAGCCGCAGGCCGTCTTCGCCCGCGGGAAGCAACACGATCCGGCCCGCTGACGTGCTCTCTCCCTGTTCCCGGCTAACAGTCGCTCTCTGCCGGGACCAGGGCGGGCCTGCCGGACCGCTCGGCAGGCCAACGAGCAGGATTCGGGGCGGGGATTTCAGCCCAGGAACAGGGCAAGGGTGGACAGCACGGTCTGGATGCCGTCCATCGTGCCCGAGTGGCCCTCCAACCAGCCCCTGATCCTCTCGCCGGCCCGGCGGCGCTCCACGATGTCTTCGGAGCTGCTCTCGAGGACTTCGACCTCGTGGATGAATTCGTCCTGGTCGACATCGAGCGCGGGGGCAAAGGTGCGGAGCTGCTGTACGAGTGCGGTGATCTCGTCCGGGCGGAGGCCGATGTTCTGGGTGACGTGCTGACCCTGCGCCGCAGTGGAACCGGCGTAGTTGTATTGGTTGAACGTCGGTCCCTGGGCGTTCTGGTTGGTCACGTAGTCGGTCGCCTTCTTTCCGGAGCGGGCACAGGCCTTGCCGTGCGCGGTGAGCTTCAGTCGGGTGGGTCGCCCCGTGGGCGGATTCAGATCGGCTAGCCCATGAGCTGCGAGATCCCGGGCCGCGTCGATGACGGTGTCAACGTTGTGGAGCTCGCCCAGGTAGTACGTCGTGGCCACAAACCGTTGAAGGTCGAGTTCCATGCGGGGCGAACCCCATGCTCTGGTCACGAGCTCGTTGAAGGCGTGGTCGTGGCGAGCCCCTTCGTGGAGGCGGTCGCAAGCGATGCGGTCCGCCTCCAGCAGCCCCAGCGCAGTGAGTTGGAGTGTGATGCTGCTGCGCATCGTGGGAATGATGTTGATCTGCCGTCTTCCCTTGAGCAGTTCGGCCGCCGCGACTGCTGACGGATACAACGGGCTGTCTCGCTCCGCGAACTCGGCAATGCTCACGTACCCCGTGGTGGAGCCGGCTACTCGCTTGGTCAGCCACATCAGGAGGATCACTGCGGCATCGTCGGCCGCTAGGCCGACAAAGGAGTTCTCAGGCCCACTCACGGCAGGGTCCGGAACGTGAAGCATGTCGACCTGGGGCTGGGCTGGGCGAGCCTCTCGCGCCGGGCGGCCGGGCTCGGCAAGGTGTGCTGTGACGACCGCGATGTACTCGACGAGGGTGGAGACGCCTTTGTACCGACGGATCTCGCGGCTTAGATCTCGATACCAGTTCCCCTGACCGTCATTGCCACTGGCTCTTCCCCACCAGGTGGCGGGCTCGCCGTCGAGAATCGCCGGCAGCCAGGACCTGACGAACTCGGGCCGCTCAGGGAAGGCCTGCAGGAGGTCTCTGGAGGTGACTCGGGGCGGCTGGCTGTCGTGGCCAGATGTCGGCGGAGTCCGCTGCAGAGCCACCAGGTGCGGCAGGACGCGGAGGAACCGGGGGGCGATCGTGCTGTTCAGCTCGTCCACGTGCAGCGCTGCGGCAATCGTCAGGGAGACCCGCTCCTCCTCGGCGATGTGATGCCGGATACCGCGGGTGAGCCCGTAGGAGGTCGGCCCGCTGCCGATCCGGGGCAGAGAGCGAATCAGCTCCCCGGCGTCGAGATCCATCCCGTCGAGGGCGTGAACGACCCAATGCCAGGTGGGCCAAGTGCCGTCATTCTGGAGCAGGTACTGGTGGGCCATGGTCCGAAGCAGGCTGACCTGGTCTTGGTGCAGCGGGGCTGTCAGCTCGGTCACGCGGTTCTCAGCCTCTCACCAGCCAGGGACGTTCCGGGTTCGTCACGGTACCGGCCCCGCTAGTGGGGGCACCGACGAAACCCCCGCCCCGTGCAACACTCAGGTTAGGAGAGGGGGGCTGGCCGAGTACGTCGCTCAGGACGGGCCGACCATCAAAGCCTTGTTCTTACGACTGTTGTCCGGCTTGGCGACGGACAACGTCGTGCGGGAACGCCCCCAGGCCAACGGGCAGCTCCGGGGCCAGCTCACAAGGGGCCCGTCGTGCACCGCGACCTTGTCGGCGGCGTGTTGGTCCACCGCGAGGCGAAGGCGCGCGGGTGGGTCTGTAGCAGCTCCTGCTGGGTTCGCGGAACTTCGCCTTGCCAGGCCGCCGCTTCGTCCACGAGTCGGACGGCGCCTTCTCTGTCGGCGCTCGGGCTTCCCGGCAGTCGCCGACGGGTGCGCCGGCGTGCGGGCGAAGCTCCTGCAGCAGGTTCGATGAGCTTCGCGTCGGCGCGCCCGGCAGCTCGGGGAGGCTGCCGGGTTTGAACGGCGAGTGCGGCACTGCGGGGGAAATCCCTCTACTCTCCTCTGGTTGGTCTGGTCCCTGTCGTTGACTGCCATACCGAAACGAGCGGCCGGGAACAACAGCTCGAAGAGGGATGAGGGCGTGTATGGGCAGGCCGCCCAAGGCTCGGGAATTGTATGACGAGTTGCGGACTCTGGAGGCGAAGGCCAAGGCAGCTCGCAGGCGGACGGGGCGGAGTTATTCTCGCCGTGAGGTCGGGCGGCTCGCCGGTGGCCGGGGTTCGTCGGTGGACAGGCGCCTTGGGGAGTGGCTGCACGCGGAATGGGACAAGGCAAAGACGCCGGACTCCAGCAGCGACGAGCACTTGATCGCCGTGGTCAGGCTGTGGAGCAAGTGGGCTGGTGAGCGATGCGATGAGAGCCGGTGGCGCACCCTGCTGGACGAGGCACAGCCGCCCCGGAATCCGCCGCGACGTTCGGAGACCGTTCTTGTCGGGGCGGCGGTGCTGGACCGGATGGCCGATGCGGGTCGGCAGCGGATGGTGAGCAGATGGATCGCGGCAGGCGCCGAGCCCAAGGATGCGGCCGACTGTGCTGACGACCTCTCGCTGGGAAATCCTCGGGTGTGGTGGAGCCGTCTTCCCGAGACCGGGTTCGCGGTGCTCGAAGGTGATCTCGGATCGGGCAAGTCGCTGAGCCTGGAGCGGCTGCACGCCGCCGACATCGCCGCGGCCCGGACCGATCCGCGGGCCGCGATCCCTGTGTTCCTTTCCGCCCGGCAGGTCCTGGCGGATCTGCCGCAGGAGGTGGAGGAGGCCGCGGCTCCGGTGGGTGATCCCGCGCTTCGCCCGGTACGGCTTGTGCTGGACGGCTTGGACGAGCCCGGTCCAACCCGGGGCGAGGACCTATTGGCCCAGGCACAGAGCCTGGCCGTCCTGCAACCGTCGTGGCGGGTCATCGTCACCGTCCGTCGTGGTTTCCGCCTCACCGGTGTGCCCGACGACGAGCGGCACGTGTGCCCTGCCCTGTCGCCGGAGGCGGCCGACGTCCTGATCGCGCGGCTGGGCGGGCGTGCGGGAGCGCTGGATGGGGTGAGCACGGAGGCCGGTCAGGCGCTGCGGCGCCCTCTGTTCGCGGTGATCGCCGCGGCGCTGCAGCGTGAGGACCGTCGTCTTCCCGCCCGGCCGGTGGCGTTCCTGCAGGCGCTGGCCGAACGCGGTGTCCGGCTCTCCGGTGCGCCCGAGCCGCAGGCACGGCGGCTGCTGACCCGGCTCGCCGTGGCCTCGCTTGCCGCGGGCGGGCGGGCGCCGGCCGCACAGGTGGGCGATGCCGACAGCCTCGATACGCTCCGTGCCAGCCGTCTCGTCGTGGTCCGGGGGCGGACGGTGGAGTTCGCGCTGCCCGTGCTGGAGCAGTACTTCGCCGGCCAGGCCGTGCTCGCCGGTGAACTCCCGGATACGGTCCTGGGGGATCCTGACCAGCTGGCGGTGTGGCGGGGCGGGCTTGCCATGGCGGTCGCGGACGGCAGCTGGGACCAGGGCAGCGATCTCATCCAGCGGATCGCTGCACGCTGGCCGGGGGCGGCGGCATGGGCTGTCCACGAGGCCGTTCCCGGCCATCGTGACCTGGTGGCTGCTGATCCAGGGGCCCAGCCGCTTCCCCGTCTTGCGCGGGCGGAGACCGTCCGTCGCATGCAGCAGGCCTGGGACACCTGGACGGATCGGCTGGCACCCGCCTCCGGCCTCCTCTACAGCCGCGGCGGTCCGCTGACGGTTGACGCCCGCTGGGACGACGGCCGGCTGAGCGCCCAGTTGCTGCCCCGCAGCGGAGCAGACACCCCCGCGCTGCAGATCCCCTTCGAGCACCGGGGCCTTGAACGCGACCGACGGATCAGGCCCGTACAACCGTGGTACGGGCTCGTGGCCGCCGACCACGAAGCCTGGCCCTGGCACTGGGCCCTCGGCCTGATCGCCGACCGCGTCACCGACCTGTGCACGGACAAGGATCTACCACTGTCCGACTGCCGTCCGCACACCGCCGAACGCCTCTACCTCACCGCGAAGGCTTTGCTCGGCCGACCCGAACGCGATCATGCCCCGCTGCCAGCCGAGGATGCCCTCGCCGTCATCCGCGCTCGACTCCACAGAAGCCCCGACGCAGTTCGCATCGGCCACAATGGCCGGCTCGTCACCACCCCCGCCGAGCTGCGCCACCTCCAGGAGACGCTGGAACGCGGCAGCGCGGTGGGCCCGGACGGGATGCTGCACCGCCCCTATCCGGTGCCCGACCGCGGCAGTGAGTGGATCTGGAACGCCTACTCGCCGCCGCAGTTCCATCGCCTGGCCTGCCAGGTCCTCACCGCCGCGGTCGAGATCTACCGCGCCCTGGTGCGGGCCTGGTTCCCCTTGCTGCACGACACACTGGGTCTGACCGCCTCTGCGGCACAGATCACCGGGGCCCTCCACACGCCCGCCGACCCGGACGAACCTCCCTCACTGCTGCTGAGTCTGCGCGAACGCACTGTGCCCGGAGCGCCGTTGGTCGACGTGGCTCTGGTCCAAGGCGACGATCGCCCCGCAGTCCCCGCGAGAAGGCGCAGCGGAGTGGGACAGGCTGGGCCGGTGTCGTGCTGGGCGCGCCCGTACACCGAGCCTGCGGTGTCCGAGCCGGAGCTGTACGGGGACACACCGGCGATCGACTACGCCTATGGCTGGCTCCACGATGATCTCGCCCGGCTTCAT
Organism: Streptomyces sp. NPDC002104; assembly: GCF_053593795.1. Lineage (NCBI taxonomy): Bacteria > Bacillati > Actinomycetota > Actinomycetes > Kitasatosporales > Streptomycetaceae > Streptomyces > Streptomyces sp. NPDC002104. The sequence goes on from NZ_JBSFDF010000007.1 coordinate 18,695, forward strand.
CTCGCCGACCCGCCGCGCTGGCCGGGCGGCCTGTGACACCAGGAGGGCAGGCGGGCACCGCCTTCGCCAGCCTGTCGGTGGTCTTCTTCACTGGTGTGCGGGGCCCGGGGGCTGCTGCCCGTAGGCGTCTTCGATGGCTCCGGCGTTGATCAGGGCGCGCTGCAGCGTCTCGTGTCCAGCGCTGTCCTGGGCCGGGATGCGGGCGAGCAGGCCGACTGCGGGGTGGATGATGTCGGCGCGGAGGAAACCGTGTGCGGGGGCGGTGGTTAGGGCTGCCGTGGCGATGAGGGACACGGACGGGCTGGAGGGGTGCGGACGGCACGTTCGGCTACCCGGTAGGGGCTTCGAGCCGGCTGCTGGCGGGTGGTGCGGTCGGTCAGCTCCAGCCAGGTGTTCTCTTCAAGGGTGTCGGCGTAGGCGAAGCGGCTGGCTCCGTGCAGGCCAGGGGCCGGGCTCGTCGAGGCGGGCGAGGCGGTAGAGCAGGGTGGAGTCATCCCGACCGCGGCGCCGAGCCGACCGGCCTGCCTGCCTGCCTGCCTGCCTGGCAGAGGGCCGGGCACGCAGGCGGACTTTTCTCCGGTGCGGCGGCCGGTCGGCGACGTCTGCCGTGTCAGGACGCGGTTGCCTCGGTGAGACGTTTTGCTGCGTCACGGGCCACTTGCAGCCCGAGCCGTCGGACTTCACCGAGCGGTGGGTACATGGAGTCGGGGTCGATCCCCTCCCCGGCCAGGCGCTCCAGGAGGTCGGGCTTCCACGACGAGCTGACACGCAGCGTCCAGCCCGTCGCGGACCAGTGCATGTTCGGCTTGCCCTTGACGCTGTTGAGGAAGTTGACGCCCAGGGTCGAGATGTCGGGGTACTGGTCTCCCGGAATGTTGAGTCCGTCGATCCGATAGGACCGCCCGCCGTATCGCCGGTTGAGGCCTCCGACGAGAAAACGCCCGCGCTGCGCCTGCATCCGGGGATCGAGTGGGGCCTGGTCGATCACGGCGACCTGCTGGGTCCACTCGCCCTTCGCGCGACGCCGTCCGTGCGTGGCATCGGCCCACTCCAGCGTCTGCTGGGAGAAGTCGATCGTGTCCACCCGCCGTGCGGCATCGCGGTGCAGGTGGAGCATGAACAGGCGTCCGTCGACGCCGTGCTGCTGGTCGACCGCGAAGAAGAGCGCTTCCAGGGGAGACTCGGAGACGTCGATGAGCCGGGTGGGAATGCCGTGGTGCTGCAGAACGGCAAGGAGCTGCCCGTCCGTCATGAGCCGTCCGATGCCCTCGCGCCTCATGGCGTCGATGACCGCGCGTTCCGTTGCCGCCATCACGTGCTCGTCCACCTGGTTGGGGATACCGGCCTCCGGTGCGGCGGGGCGTGCGCGGCAGACACGGTAAAGGCTGGAGGACAGGCCGTACTCGGTACTGGGCTGCCCGCGGAAGAAGACGTCCTCGCCCGGTGTCAGCGGCCACTCGTGCGAGGCCAGCCGGTCAGCGCCGCCGGCCTTCACCCACTCCCACAGCGCCTCGGCGGAGATGATGCCCAGGCGGCAGTTGGAATCGCGTTCGTCGAAGTACTGCGCGGCAAGACCCATGCGCACGAACGTAGCGGGTTCGGGGACGGGCCCGGAGCGAATCCGGGCCCTTCCCCTGGGGTGGCTACCAGTGCTGCACCCACCACACAAGGCCCGTCACGCATCCCGAACCCGCCGCCCAGGCAGCCCCGTTGACGAGGCTGACGAGCGCGGCGCGGGCGAGCCGGCGAGTGATGGGCATGGGGTTGTCCATGGTTCCCCTCCTGGGTGTTCGCCCGGCCCCAGCGGCCAGGCAGGACGACCGTGCCGGGTGGGGGAAGGGGTTGTCCGAAAGGGCGGGCAGGGCGGGCAAACGCCCTCTACGCTCCTGGCCGTCGGGGGTGCCCGCTGTGCCCGGAGCGGGCAGCCGGGCACGGCGGGCACTGGGAAACAGGGGGCGGATGGAGAAGTCGGCCAAGGCCCGTGCCCTGTACGACACGCTGCGCGCGTTGGAAGAGAAGGCCAAGACCGCGCGTTGAAGGAGCGGGGAGCGGTCTTCGCGCCGCTACGTCGCCCAGCGGGGCTGGGGACGACCCCAAGTCGTTGAGCAACCGGCTGGGAGAGTGGCTCAACAAGGAGTGGGCCAAGGCAAGGACACCCGATCCCGGCAGTGAGCCCGAGCTGGTGGCCGTCGTCCAAGTGTGGAGCGAGTGGGCCGGAGAGCCCTTCGACGAGCGCCGATGGGCCACCCTGTTGGAAGAGGCCCAGGCTCCCCGTTCGGCCCCTGGTGGGTCAGCCAGCGGAATCTGGCCGTACACCCCAGATCGATCTGGCTACTTGCCGAGATCGGTCTCGGGGATCCCCTTCTGCTCCATCTCGGCGACGAAGCCGTTGATCAGGGCCATGACGTCATCCGAGAGACCTTCCTCGCCCAGTTGCCGGCCTTTGAGCCCGCGGATTTTGCCGCTCTTGACGTTGGCCAGCAGCGTTAGCCCCTCGGCTACTTGCTGGGCAACCGCCTCGCTGCTGCGGAAGAACAGGGCCGAGACGCCGAAGGCGGCCGAGAGGCCCTCCAGAACCGGCGGGGACGCTTCGGTCACCACTCCGGTTCGCAGATCACGCACGCCTGCTTCCGAAATCACGGCCGCGCCCACAAAGCCGTTGACCGCCTCGGCGACTTCAGCGTCGCCAGGGGCATCCCCTTCACCGTTCTCGAGGAGATATTGCATCTTTTCGGCCAGGGTGGTGGGCACCCCGTCGTCCGGCTCGGGTACATCCATGCCGAAGCTGCGCTGCTGCGCGGCGAGCAGGCGCTCGACGCTCACGCCGTACGCAGCCGCGAGAGGCTCGACGAACTGGCCTGACAGCCGGCGCTTGGCTCGCTCGGCGTTGGCCACCGGACCAGCCGACTTCGTTCCGAGCACCTCCGCAACTTCGTACTGGGCCAGGCCTGCGTCTGCGCGCAGGTCAGCCAGGTCCGGAAGTCCGCGACGGGGGAAGAGGTCGTCGAGCGCCTTGCCCAGGGCGCGGGCCAGGGCTGGCAGCTTCTCAGGGTCGGGCAAACTCGCGCCCTTCTCCCAGTTCGCCACCGCGCTCTTCGAGACGCCTACTGCCTCCGCGAGCTGCTCCTGGGTCACGTCAGCGGCCCGGCGCTCTGCACGGATCCGCTGTCCGTCGACTTCCCGTGTGGGCACGTACCTTCCTCCCGCTCCCCATCGGACGATGATTGAATTCAACAAAGTACAGCTTGCCCACTTGCCGGGTTCGGCAAACGCGGGATAACTTCACCTCAGCGAACGATACCGGCCGACGAGCTCGGATCCTAGCCGCACGGCACATCTTGCGTGCGGGGGAATCTGCGCTGGTCAGGGGGTGCGACGCGGAAGTGCGCGGGTTCTAGAGCCATCTCTAGACCTTGCGCGGGGGTCCGCATAGCTTGTTGCCGAACCCGCCGGGCACGAGCCCGGAGGGATGCCAGACCAGGGGGAGGATCCGTGAGGACGCAGCGCGAGCCGCACGAAAGCAGCGGCTAGGGATACAGAAACGGCGCCGGAGAGCAGCAACTCCCGACGCCGACTGTGCAGCGCAGGAAAAACAGCAACTCCTAGCGCCGAGCGCAGATCACCTCGGGCTCCAGCAAGAGCCCTTGAGGTCACCTACCTACACCGCACCGGCCCCCTTTCCACGGAACACGGTGCGGATCACTTCACGGGAGAGTCTCGCATGTCCACACCCCTGCGCGAAAGGCCGTCGGTCGAGGCCTGCGCGGAACCGCCGACCGTCCGGTCCCGCATGCTGGCGCAACGCCTGGAGCGGATGCTGCCGCAGGCCGCCCAGGTCCGCGTCAAGCTGATGGACGGCCGGACCGCCTGGCCGCACCTCGACGTCCGGGCCACGAACGCGACCGGGGACGCCGTGCGGATCAGCCGGACCCAGGCCCATGTCGCTGCCCGCTGGATCATCCGCTGCCACCCGGGCGCCGACTGGGCCCTCGCCCGGACCTTCGATCTGCGCACCGGCTCCCTGGGCGGGGGTGCTGCCTGATGGCGCGCATCCGGACCATCAAGCCGGAGTGGTTCCAGTCGGAGGCCCTAGCCAAGGTCAGCCTCCACGCCGAGCGCACCTTCCTCGGTCTCATCAGCCACGCCGACGACTCGGGGCGCCACAAGGACCTCGCGTCCCTCATCACCGGGCACGTCTGGATGGTGCGTGGGGACCCCGACGTCACCGCCGTGGAGCAGGACCTCGATGCGCTGGCCGGCGTCGGTGTCGTCTGCCGCTACATCGGATGCGACGGGAAGCCGAATCTGCACCTGGTGTCATGGGAGAAGCACCAGCGTATCGACAAGCGCTCCGCCTCCCGGCTGTCGCGCTGCCTGCTCCACCAGCAGCACCTGCAGTGCGGGGGCTGTGACTCGGACCGCTGCCCGCAGGCCGAGCGGCGCCACCCGGAACCGACTCCGCAAGGCCTCCCGGAGGACTCCGGGAAGCCTCCGGGAGGCCTCGATCCCCGGGTTTCCACCGGATCCGAGGCGGCCCTGTACCCGCGGGACATCGTCGGGGACGCGCTGCTCGCACCTGAGGCGGAGCCGTCCGCGCCGCCGGCCCGGCCGACTCTGGTCAGCTCCAAAACCGCAGGTCAGACGCCTCTCCGGGAGCCCTCCGGGAACACTCCCGGAGGGCTCCGGGAGGGGGCTGCGTCTGGATCTAGGATCTTGGATCCTGGATCTTCCCTTACGGGGCGCGAGGCGCCCGCGCCGGTCGCTCCCCCTGGTTCGGTCTCCGCCAAGGAGCTGGTGACCGAGTACGTCACCGAATGCGGGCAGCGCCCGCCGCAGAAGGTCCTGGGACACCTGGGCCGGGAGATCAAGGCCCTGCTCGACGAGGGCTTCGAGCCGGACGCGGTGCGAACCGCTCTGGGGCAGCTGCGGGCCAAGGGGCTGAACCCCTCCACCCTCGCCAGCCTGGTGAACGCGGTCGTCAACAGCTCGTCGTCCGCCTCCGGCGCGGGGCCCTGGGCCAGCGCTTCATCCGCCAGCACGCCCTACTTCAACACCACCGCCCCCGCCCCCACGACCTTCGGAGTGAGCCTGTGACCCGCACCGCCCTCAGGGAGCCCCTGCAGGCCGGCGAGCACCCGCTCGTCGCCCGGTGGCGGGACAAACTGTCCGAACGAGGCATCGACTTCGACGGACCGCAGATGCCTGACGGGCTGGACCTCCAGCCCGCCCTGGATGCCGCGCAGGCCCGGATCCCGTTCGACTACCAGGACGCCGAGGCCGACCACCCGGTCGTCGCGGCCTGGGTGGCGAAGGTCGCCGCGACTGCGGTCGCCGACAACCGCGGTGGCCGAGGCCGCCGGGCCATCAGCCACGGCCCCTCCCTGCTGCTGTGGGGGCCGACGGGAACTGGAAAGACCCGGCAGGCGTACGGGGCCATTCGGGCGCTGACGGCGGCTGGATGCGGTGTGGCCTGGGAAGCGGTCTTCACCGCGAACCTCTACGCGGAGATGCGGCCCCGGCCGGGCGTGGACCCGGAGTGGATGCTGCGCCGCTACATGCGGGCACCGGTGCTGCTGCTGGACGACCTCGGGCTGCCGAAGCACACGCCCTGGAACGAAGAGCTGACCGGGCGGCTGCTGAACTACCGCGCCGAGCGGCACCTGCCGACGATCGTCACCACGAACCTTCCGCCGATCCACACGCCGGGCATGCCCGCTCAGCAGGAAGTACTGCGCGACAAGATCGGCGACCGCGTCCTGTCGCGTCTGGCCGGCATGTGCGTCCAGGTCGAACTCAACGGCCCGGACAACCGCTACCTGCGGGCCTGACCCTCTCCCCACCCCGAACACACGGCGCGGCCTCTGCCCCCGCGCCCCTGCCCGCCTCACCGCCTGGACCCGCCACGCCACCCCGCCGCTGCCGCCGGGGACGTGGTGACCGCGCGCCGGCCGTGAGGCACATCGGAGAACCCCATGCACTACACCACCACCCCCACCACCCTGGCCAACGCCCTGCGCGGTATCGCCGACCACAGCTGGAACGAGCGCGCTCTCTGCTACGGCATGGACATCGAGGAGGCCGACAAAACGTTCTTCCCCGAGGCCAGCGCCACCGAAGACATCGAGCGGGCCAAGATGATCTGCGGCCACTGCCCGGTGCGACAGGAGTGCTTCAACGCCGCCATGGACACCGGAAGCCGCTTTGGGATCCGGGCGGGCCTGACTGAATCCGAACGCAGGAAGTACCACAAGAAGGCCTCCGAGCGCCTGGACTACCAGCGCGTAGAGGCCATCTTCCAGGGACGCGACGTCGCCCTGTCCACAACCGAGCGCGACCACGTCATCCGGAAGACCGTCCAGCTCGGGTGGAGCATCGACAAGGTGAGCAAGCTGCTGCGCACCGAGCACAGCTACACCCGCAGGCTGATGAACAAGCAGCGGGATGCCATCGCCGCGGAGCAGAAGAAGGCGGCCAAGGAGCAAGCCGCTGCCCTCACGAACGCCGAAGTGGTCAACAGCCCCAAGGCCGCGGTCCCGCCCCTGGTCGTCGACTTCAGGACGGCCGCGTGACCAACCCCGCAATGAGGGTCGCGCCGGTGAGCGCGTGGGACCGGATGGCGATCGTCGCACTGGGCACCGCCGGCTGCGCCCTGTCGTACGACGCACTCCAGCAGATGGCGGTCGCCATCCACGTCCGCGGGTTCCTCACCTACCTCTTCCCGCTCGTGGTCGACGGGTTCATCGCGTACGGCGTCCGCGCCCTGCTCGTGCTGGCCTCCGCCCCGCTGCGCGCCCGGCTCTACGTGTGGACGCTCTTCGGCACCGCGACCGCGGCCAGCATCTGGGCCAACGCGCTCCACGCGGTCCGGCTGAACCAGCAGACCGTCCTCGCCAGCGGGCTGCGCCTGGGCGACACGGTCGTCGCGGTGCTGTCCACCCTCGCGCCGCTGGCCCTCGCCGGCGCGGTCCACCTGTACATCCTCATCACCCGCCACCAGGTCGGTAGTTCCCCCCGGACCAACGAGGCGGACGAGCGGACCAAGATGCACACGGACCACGAGGCACCCTCGGAGCGGCACGTCGACTCCGAGCAGGAACGCCGGTCCGGTCCGGACCAGCAGCGGCCACGAGAAGCAGGCACCGCGGACCGGCCCAACGGGGCTGCCGGACCGGCCTCCGGCCAAGGAGTCGAACCCGGCCTTCCCAACTCCCTGAGCAGCGGTCCGGCAGCTGACCCCGGGCCAGGAGACAACCGGGCACCCGGCGAGCTGCTGCGGACCGACCTCGGGCCAGATTCCGAGGCGCCTTCGAATCGAACCAGCAGCGCCGCAGCTCGCGCCGAGCACCAGCGCGGGCCGGACCAGGCCTCCGGACCAGAGCCAGCGGGACCAACCCCGGAC
>NZ_JBSFDF010000007.1:26190-143763 GCF_053593795.1 Streptomyces sp. NPDC002104
GACCAGACCCCCGGACCACACCCCGCCGGACCAACCCCGGACCAGACCCCCGGACCACACCCCGCCGGACCAACCCCGGACCAGACCCCCGGACCACACCCCGCCGGACCAACCCCGGACCAGACCCCCGGACCACCGGCCGATCCCGTGCCGCTGGAGGTGCTGCTCCCCATCGCGCGTGAAGCCGCGCTCGCCGGTGGCCGGATGACTCGCCGGGTGATCGGCCCCTACCTGCGCGAGAAGAACCTCCCGATCGGAAACGAGAGGTTCGCCGAGCTCCAGGAAGTGCTGTACCGGGACCCGGCGCTCTCCCACCTCCCCCGCCCGAAGCGGAGCACGACCGTGGCCAAGGAGCGCCTCGCACGCGGCTGATTCTCCAAAGGTGCAGGTCAGTGCCCTGCGGACTCGATCTCTACGCGGTGGCCCGCCCTTCTATGCGGGCCACCGCCCCCACAAACACCGAATGGAGCCAGCCTTGTCCCGCCCACCCGCACCCCACAGCCGTCCACGAGTGGCCGACGATGCCGAGGCCTACGCCTGGGCGGAAGTCCTGGTCCGCCACGGACACCTCCACGCCGCAATGCCCACGCCCACAGGGCAGTGGCTCGTCCAGGACCGCCCCGACGCGCCCGTCCGGGTGCTGTCCGGCCCGAGTGCGCTGGTCGAAGTCGCGGCTGGCATCCAGCACTACATCCGCCGTACGAGGACCCGCAGATCATGACGAACCCGATCAGTCCTCCGCCCAGCTCCACGGGGCAGCCGGTCACCAACCCGACCTCAGGGCGAGCAAGTTATCGGCCAAGACACTCTTCCCCGTTGGGGAAGGTGTCTTGGCCAGAGCCCGCCCCGGGGGTGGCGGGTCCGGACCAGCGCCGGGGGGCACTGGTCCGGGAGGCAGCGACCGAGGGCGGATCGCAGCCGGAGGAGAGGCAACCACCCCGACGCCGACAGCGCGTCGCACCGAACAGTTCGCGTAAGCGCTCCCCCAAGCCGCCATCCGACAAGCGAAGTCACGTCTGCAGCGTCCGCCTGAACGACGACGAGAAGACCATGCTGTCGAGCGCCGCAGCAGCAGCCCGCACGACCTTGCCCGCCTTCCTCGCCCGCAGCGGCATGGCCGCCGCGCACGACCTCGACAACACCGCCGCCGCCATCGCCGGCCACCGCGAGATGGTCTCGGAGCTGTTCGCCGCCCGCCGGCACCTCGGCCGCGTCGGCACCAACCTCAACCAGATCACCCGCGCCATCAACTCCGGTGGCCAGCCCGAAGAACTGGACGTGGTCCTCGCCACCGTCCGCCGGGCTGTGGACCGCGTCCAGGCCGCCACCGACCACCTGCTGAACCAGACCTAGAAGGACAACACCGGCATGATCCCCAGGATCCACAACCGCGGGAAGCGCACCATCGGCCTGCTCGCCTACCTGTACGGGCCGGGCAAGTACGAGGAGCACACCGACCCGCACCTGGTGGCTTCCTGGGACGACAACGCCCCCGACCCCGGCCGCGACCCGCAGGCCACCTTGAAGCAGCTCCAGCGCCTCCTCGACCAGCCCGTACAGAACGCTGAGGAGAGCAGCCGTCCCGCCCAGCATGTGTGGCACTTGTCCGTCCGCAACGCCCCCACCGACCGGATCCTGACCGACGAGGAGTGGGCGGACGTCGCCCGGCGCATGGTTGCCGCAGCCGGAATCGACGACCCCGACCAAGGGGCGGGATGCCGCTGGGCTGCGGTCCGGCACGCCGACGACCACATCCACATCATCGCCACCCTCGTCCGCGAGGACGGCTACAAACCCGACCTCGACAACGACGCCCAGCGCGTCCAGGACGAAGCCCGCCTCCTGGAAACCGAACTCGGGCTGCGCCGCCTCAACTCCGGCGACCGCACCGCAGCCCAGCGGCCCACCAGCGCCGAGCGCCACAAGGCCGAGCGCGAGCACCGCGAGCGCACCCCGCGCGAGGAACTCCGCGAGAGCGTACGCCGCGCGGTGGCCGGCGCCGCCAGCGACACCGAGTTCTTCGGCCGCCTCGCAGCCTCCGGCCTCCTCGTCCGGAAGCGAGTCGCACCGTCCGGAGACCTTCTCGGCTACACCGTCGCCCTGCCCGACGACCGGAACAAGGACGGCGACCCGGTGTTCTACTCGGGGTCGAAGCTGGCTCCCGACCTGTCGCTGCCGCGCATCCGCGAGCGCTGGAGCGGCATGCCCAACGGGGCCGGGACCGACGACGGCACGAGGCTGGTGGCAGAGCCGGGTATGTCCAGGCCGGCATCGGCTCGCCGTCGCGCGGCCGGAGCCATTTGGCAGGCCGTGCTGGTCATCGACCAAGGGGAGGACGGCGCGGTCGCCGCTCACATCGCTGCAGCCGGAGAGGTCTTGGACGCACTTTCCAAGACCTCCGCGGCGCATACCCGCCGCGAGCTCCGCGAAGCCGCGGCAGCGTTCGAGCGGGCCTCGCGGTCGCACGTCCGAGCCGTGCGCGACCACGACCGGGGGCTGCGGCAGGCTGCCCGCGCCCTTTCGCACGGTGGTCCGGCTCTGGGCCGCGGCGAGGACGGCGCCACCACGGCGATGGTGATCGACATGCTGTTCTTCTTGGTCACCGCCGCCGCGTTGTGGCACGCGAGAAAGGGGCACGCCCAGCAGGCCGCCGCTGCTCAACAGGCCGCCGGGTATCTCCGGGCCGCGTACTCGGGTGCCGCCGAGCGGCCCCTTGGCGCGTTGCGCGAACGCGGTCGGCGCCTTTCGCTTCCGGTCCGTCGCCGGCACGAAGCCGTCGTGCGGCAGGCGGTCCCGGATCTGGCCGAGCAGCTTCTGGCCGAGCCCGGATGGCCTGCGCTGGCCGCCACGCTCGCCGAAGCGGAGGCCGCCGGACATCAGCCGGGGCCTCTGCTCGCCGCCGCCGCGTCCCGCCGCGAACTGGGCACCGCCGATTCCGTCAGCGACGTCCTGGTGTGGCGCCTGCGCCGCATGGCCGACCTGCCCGCCGATCCGGCCAAGGCCACTGCGTCCGCCGGAGGAACTGCACCACGCTCGGCTGCTGTTCGCCCCGCCGCCGAACGGCCCTCCCGTCGCTCGCCGGGCCTGTGAACGTTTGTTGAGTAGAACCAGGTCACACCCCCGAGAGAGGGTGTGACCGTACACGCGGACCACGACCACCCGGAGGCGCCCATGTTCCGCAGCAGACGAGGCCGACAGGACCGCTCGGTCCGCGAGTTCCAGGCCGAGGCGATGCACATCGCCTCCGCCGCGCAGGAACCGGCCCACAACGGTGCGGTCCGCCCGGCTGGTGGGGCCGAGACCGGCTCGGTGGAGATACCGGTCGATCTGCGCGTGCCGGCGCCGGAGGAGTTCGCCGGGACGATGATGCGCTACTGGGCGCCGCTGTCCGTGGACGACGAGGTGATCGCCTGCACCGAGTGCGGGGCTTACCGGGACTGGCTGGTGCTCAACAGCGGTGACCGTGTGTGGGTTCGCTGCCGCAGCGCCCACGAGACGCTCGTCCCCGGTCTCGACGGCGACTGGTACGCGCGGAACTCGGGGCCGATCGAAGGGGTCTTCGGCAGTCGGGAGGACGGGCTGGCGTCCTTCGGGTACGACGGCACGTTCGCGGGCGCGATCCTCTGACCTCGCTATTCAGCATCACCCCCCTTGGAAGACCAGCATCGCCAGGGGGTACCGTCGGCCCGCACACACGCACGGGGGGATCACACATGCGAAACCACGGCTTCATCCTGCTCGGATTTGCCGCAGCGGCCACGCTCACGCTGGCAGCCTGCTCGACCGGCAGCACACCGGAACCCGGCTCCTTCGGACCCCGGCAAGCGAGCAGCCCCAGCACCACGCCGCAGGGCAAGAAGGCCGTGCCGCTCTCGGCCGACCAGCTCGGGCCTCGTCTGCTCGACATCGTGGACATGGGCTCCGACTACCGGGTCCAACCGCAGCAGGACTCGAAGCACGACGACATCGCCGTCGTGGGCTGCCCCGCCATGGAGAAGCTGGGTGGAGCCGCTGCCGGAGGGGCGCTCGACTTCCCCACCCAGGCCAAGGTCACCTTTGCCTATAGCGGGTCCGCCGACTCCGAGGTGGCCGAAGAGATCTACACCGACACCGAGGACAAGCTCTCCTCCGGCACCCGCACCATCTTCGACGCGATGGCCGCCTGCCCGAAGTACCAGCTGGCGTCGGGCAGCACGCCCATCGACGTCACCACCCAGAAGGTCACCGCACCGGAGCGTGGCGATGAACGGTGGGCAACGGTGATGACACTCACCAGCGGCGGCCGAACCACCATGATCAAGCAGGTCGCCGTGCGCTCCGGCACCGTCCTGGTCGTCCTGTCCGGCAGCCCCGGCCTGGTCGACACCCACCTCGACAAGGCCCTCAACAAGGCATTGGCTCCCGCGGGCTCTTAATAGCACCCGGGCTACCACCCTAGATGCCGTGCCAAAGTGTGTGGGGGCGGGCCCGATACTTTGGGTGAGGCTCACCCCAACCTATTCGCGCCAAGGCCAAGAGCGCCTGGCACGACCGGTCACTCAGAGCCGTCGACTCCGAATCCGGGCGGTGTCGGCCGACGCCTGGCCGCGGTGGGCGCAGGCGCGTGGTGGCTGTGGAGGATGGACCGACTGCACCTCATAGCCGGTAGGCGAAGCGGAGCGCGCCGCCCTCCTCGCGGTAGAGCCCGCGGCCGCGCTCGCTGAACGGGTTTGGCAGCATGCGTACCTGCCGGTGCTCCGCATCCAGTACCGAGGTGACCACCAGGATCCGCCAACGGTCACTGCCACCGTACTTCTGCGCCGCCCGTACCTCGGTTTCGCCGAGCTCGATCTGCCCGCCCGAGCCCTGGGTGGCCTTGACTTCATACAACTGCGGACTCCTCCCGGAGCCGACCTTGAAGTCGTAGCCGAGGCTGTCGTCTCCGGCGGGCCCTGGGAAGACGTGGGCCCGGTTGCCGGAGACCCAGCTGGTTTCGTCGGTCGCCCGGTCCTGCTCGCGAAGCCACTGGTACGCGTACCACTCGCCCACGAAGCCGATCGCCGAGCGCTGGGCCGACGACAGCCCGCGCTCCCCGTCGACGCGCCCACCTGGCCGTCCTCCCGAGGGGCCGGCCGCCCTCCGGGGCGGGATCGGCTTCAGGGCGGCCCAGCGCCTTCGGACACTGCCGCTGAGGGGCGGGCCGGATTCCAGAGCGCGGCGCAGCTCCGAGGCCAACTCGGTGAAGTCGCCAGACTCGATGTCGAAGTCCCGTTCACCGATGGAGATGATCCGCTTGCGCTTGGCCCGTTCGGTGCGCGCCTGTTCCGCGGCGTTCCGTACTCGGTCCAGCTCGGCGGGAGTGAGCCCGTGTGCCTCGGGCTCCGAGGAGGCAGCCATTCCCGGCGGCCACTGCCCCAGGGCCGCGAGCCAGCCCACGACATCGTCGGCCGAGAGCTCGCGGAAGTCGAGCGCCCCCACCTCGTCCAGCAGCGCGGTGATCTCCTCTGCGGCTGCCTTCGCCAGCGCCACGGGCAGCGGTCGTTTCGCGGCCTTGACCAGGGCGACCAGGTCGGGTGCCGTCCTGGCTATGGCCGCGTGGTTGTGGCTGCGCAACCGGTCCGTGGCTGCGAGCCGTTCGCCCTTGGCCGGGGCGGGCGCCCCCAATCGGGCGGTGAGCGCCTGTTCGACGAGGGCCCGCAGCAGGCCGTCGTCGGCGGTGTCGACGGTGAGCGCCCACTCTTCCGGAGCCGTGATCCATGTCAGGGAGCGGATGGCGGGCCAGTCGGCGATGGGCCTGCGGGCATCGAAGTCTGCCAGCCGGGCCCAGCGCAGCCTGTCGACGAGGGCGCCCCGACCGAGATCCACGTGCCGGCGTACGGCTTCGTCGTGGGCCTCGGCGTGGCTGATCGGGCGGTACTGGGGCGCGAGCCCTGCCAGGGTGCGGTTGAGGCCCGCGAAGTCGACTTCGGCCAGGGCCCGGAGGCCGTCGATGTCCCGCGCGTCCCGAGCGGCGCCGATGAGCTGCGCGGCGGGCAGCGGAAGGGCTCCCTCGTATGGTTCTAGGCGGGCGAGGAACTCCCGTGCGTCGGCCGGAGCCGGCTCCGTCAGCTCCCTCGCCCGGTCGGCGCCGAGGGCGTGTACAAGGAAGGGGTGGCAGCGCTCCAGTACACCCGCGAGGGACCCGTCGAGGCGGTGGGCGGTCCCCCTGACCTGGTGGACGGAGAGATCGAGCGCCGCCGCGAGCTGCCGCTCGGTCGGTTCCCCGAGGGGTGCGTGCCCGCGCTCCAGTTCGCGGGCGGCGAGCTTGAGCGGGCCGGTGAACTCCGGACGGTCCAGGACCTGGCTGACCGCGTAGCCAAGCCGGGCCACGAAGTCCCAGGACAGGGGCAGGTCCGGGGTGAGGACCAGCGGGTGGGAGGGGTCGGGCAGGGGCAGTATGCCGTCCTGCCGTCCCGGGAGCTCCACGGCCGCCCCGTCGAGGGTGATCTTCAGCGAGGCGTAGCGGTGGATGCGGATGCGGCGGACGGCGGCGACGAAATCGGTGAGCTCCGCGTCGGTAGGGCGTCCGCCCCGGGGCGGATGGTCGGCCAGGACGCCCACCGCAAGCGGAAGCCACGGCAGCTCGTCGACGAGCCGCGATCCGAGCCCGTCGGTGGTGTCGGAGGTGCCGACGACGGTGGTACCGGAGGGGCCGGTGACCTCGACCGACAGGTCGGCGGCGTCGGCGTGCCGTATCGCGTCCGGGCAGCGGCGCCGGAGAATCCGGGCCGTTGCCGCCGCCGCACCTGGCACCACGAGCAGCGGAAGCTTGAGCTCCCTGGCCAGGCGGGCCTTGAGATTGTCCCGGTCCCCGGTGACGTATAGCCGGACGGAGCCGTCGAGGAGTGCGGCGAAGTCGACGGCGATGAGCCGGTTGCCCCGCTCGGCGAGCAGGGCCGAGCCGATGAGCGGTTCGATCGAGGCTGCCTGCGCAGCGAGGTTCTGCCAGGCACGCTCGCTCGCGCGCTGAAGGGCGGGCCGGTCCCCGTCGTCCACTGCATCCGATTTCACCAGCTCGCCCAGGGTGGCGATGAGCCGGGCGCTGTCCCTGGAGTCGCCCCAGGTCGGCAGCCCGGCATCGCGCAGCCGTCGAAGGGCCTGATCGTCGTCTAGCAGGGGGCGGAGCTGCCGCATGACGGTCGGGGCGAAGGCCGGCTCCTGCTCAAGGGTTGCGGGGGCATGCCACGCTTCGTCCGGCCGGACGAAGCGGACGGTTCCGCCGCGGCCGCGCACCGGGAGCCAGGGCTGGCCACGGACGAAGGCGGACAAGGGGGTCGGGACGTGCTGCAGATCCTGGTTGCCCGTCCGGTCCCGGTTCCAGACGCTGATGAAGTGAGTGGCGCTCCACCGGGCCAGGCCGTGCAGGACCAGTCGCGCATAGGCGAGCCGGCCCGGTTCGCTCAGCCGCCCGGCGATGTCCTGGCCCGGCAGCCGGAACGCGGGGGTTCCGACGTACGGGGTGTACGGATGGGCAACAGCGCTCCACGAGCGGTCGATGAACGGCCGCCACTGATCGGCGACCTCGTCGGTCACCTTCGCCATATGGATGAGGTTGCTCGTGGTGAGCGTCCCACCCTCGGCTTCCGTCTCTGCACCGGATGTCACCACCGGGAGCAGCCCGTCGGTGACGCCGAGATCGCTGAGGAACTCCCGCCATTCCTCCAGGGTTTCGCCGCGCCTCAGGAACTCCTCGGGCGGTGCCACGAGCCGCTGTGCCATGAAGCGGAGCCCGGACGAGGACTCCCGCCCCTCGGCCACGACGGAGGCGAGCTCGTCACCGTGGGTCCCGGTCCAGCCGGCCCCGAAGGCGGCGTCGGCCGCTTTGATGGCGGGGCCCTCGGCGGAGGGAACGTACAGCCCCAGCGGGCGTAGTTGCAGGGACTGCGCGGACTGCCTCGACCGGTAGAGGCGGAACACGAAGCGGAGGGCCTGCTCGCGCAGCCGCGCCGAGTTGCTCTCGGTGAGGGCGCGGCGGACGTGGTCGAGCAGGCCGGCGGCGTCGAACCGCCGGACGAGCCTGAAGCGTTCCAGGAACAGCCGGGCTTCCTGGCGTCGTACGTGGCCTTCTTCCTCCACCCAGTTCAACCCCGAGTGAAGATAGAACATGCGCTTCTTCAAAGCGTCCGGCACGGCCAGGCCCTCGTCGCCCACCGTCTCGCCGCGAGCCGGCTGGAAGAAGGCCTCCCGCCGGGCCGCCGTGCGCCGCGAGCCGTCCTTCCTCTCCGTGGCAGGGCCGCCGTTGGCACGGCGGAGCTTCCCGTCGTCCGCCAGCAGCAGCCTCCTGCCCTGGAGCACTCCGCCCTCGTCCTTGAACAACAGGGCGAGATCGGCGTAAACGCCGTTCCAGTCGTCGACGGGAGCATTGGGAGCCGGCAGCGGCAGGGTCCCAACGATCAGCTCGGCGTGCTCCGCCCGCTGCTGCGCGGAGGGCTCCAAGGGGCACTTAAGCGCCTCGCACAACCTCGCGAGACGCTTCAGGGGCTTGGCCCCGACGGCCGGATCGGCCACCGCGATACCCACCGCCCCGGCCGCCCCGGCCGTGAGCACCGACAGCTCGAGCTCGGGCCAGAGCACGGAATCGCGGGGCGTGCCCCAGGAACCGTGCGGAGCCTCCCGGTTCAGCAGGGGTACGACGGGAACGTCCGCGAACTCCGCGCCGTGCACCCGGCGCGCAGCTTCGAGCAGCAGGTTGTGGGAGCGCGGCTCGTGCTCCCAGGTCACAAGGTCGACCGCCAGCCTGCGGTCGGAGGGCCGGGCTCGGTCCCGCAGCGCGGCGGCTGCCGCCAGGCAGGTCTCGGCGGCCGCCGCGAACAGCATTCCGTTCAGCGGGTGCTCGCGGTCGAGGGCCGTACGGTCCACCTTCGTGAAGAACGGGGCGTTGAGGTGCCCGCGCAGAGGCGCGGCGGCGTCCTCGCCCAGCGGGAGGAAGGTGTAGATCCGGCCACCGCGCAGCGAGTCGCTGCCGTCGAGGGGCAACGCCACCTCGACCACGGCCGGTTCTTTCCAGTCACCCCACGAATCGTCCAGCTGTCCGAGCTCGGTCGCCGCGTCGATCGTGCCGCGCAAACGCTCCACGGGGATACGACCGCGGGCCACGAGGTACGCGCCCAGGGAGTCGAGTTCGACACGGGCAAGGGAGACGGCAGGGACGGTCTGCGCCGCACCGGCCTGCCCGCCGTGTCCCCAGGGCAGGACCTCGGCGGACCCCAAGGTGTCTTCCCGCCGTGTGAGTTCCGTACGCCGGGGACTTTCGCCACCTCGCCGTTCGATGACCAGTCGGTCGAGCCGGTCCAGGAACAGCATCACCGGGGCCTTCGTGGCGCCGAGCTCGTCGAGGCGACGGACGGCCGCGCGACGCGAGGTCTCGTTGCGCAGCGGGATCCTGATGACCGTCACATGACCGTCGGCGGCCAATTCCTTGCAGGTCGGGGGCACGTCCGAGAGAGGGAAGGGGACCTGGAAGGGGGGCAGTTCCTCCTCCGCCCTGCGTACGAGGTCCTCGTCCCCGAGCAGCACCCGCAGGTCGTCCCGTACGGCGAAGCGGAAGCAGTACCCGTCCAGCACGGCCGGGCCCTCTCCGGCCGTGCCAGCGCTGTAGACCTCCGGGGCGTCCGTGATCTCCAGGATGCTGCGGAAGCCGACGCCCTTGTTCCCGATTCCCTCGCCAACGGTCTTCTCGCTCCGGGCAAGCTTGCACACTGCTTGGATGCTGGCCCAGGTGAAGGGCGTGCCGCCGTTGGCCACGTAGAGCGTGCCGTGCGTCCCTTCGTTCTCGTCGAGCAGGACCTGCACTCTTCCGTCGTTCCGGCCTCCGCGGTGGGCGTCGTGGCCGTTCTGGAGCAGTTCCAGGAGGAAGCGGCCTGCGTAGTCGCGCGCGTTGCCGTGCGAGGCCGCGCGCAACTGCTGAGCGGGTTGCCAGACCTGTGTGGACTGCCATTCCTTGAGCACGGTTTGCGCGTAGTCCCACAGCTCGCGCGACCACGTACCGCTCGGGCCGTCCTCGTACGCCGTACCGTCCATGTCCCCCTGCTTCCATGACGATCTCAGGCAGACCCTAGCCCGGGGGTCGCCGACGTCGCAGGGCTGTCCGGGAACTGGGAAGACGCCGGGGCCGCAGCTCGGCAGAACTGCGGCCCCGGCATCCTGTGGGCGGGCGGAGTGCTAGAACTTCGTGCTGCACTACATGGGTCGCAGCCGCACCGAATCTTCCCTGAGGCAGCGCTGAGCGCGGTCGGCGCGGATCACGGCTACATGGCCATACTGAGTCACCACAGGAGTGCAGCGATCAACTCTCGCACCTCAGTCACGGCGTGTGGCTGACCGTGAGGCACCGCTCGGAGACGGCCGGGAGGGTTCGGCGAGGCACCGGTGCAGGAGCGACGAGCGCCTCGGCGAAGGTGCTGACGAGGTCCTGCGGTGCCGAATGGCTGAACGCCGCGCACCACAGGTAGGGCCTTGCGAGGTCGGGCTGCGACCAGGCCATCCAGCCGGGAAGGTCTGGGCGGGGGTCCTGGTCCTCGATCCCGGCGGGAAGGACCGTCCAGGACCAGCACGAGGTGATCGAGGCGTCCCAGAAAGTGTGCCCCGGGTTGTCGGCGTCAGGGGTCCAGTCCGCAGACGCCAGGACCTGGGTGACCGCGTCGATCCCGTCGAAGCCCCACGCCGGTTCCTTCCTCGCGTCCAGCGCGAGAGCGAAGGCTGTGAGCGCTTCGTGGGGGATGTCGGCGGTGAAGTACGCCGTCCATGCCGCGATGCCGCGGTCGGGGGCCTCGCGTGCGGAGATTTCCCAGGCGATCGGGAGGTCGCCCAAGCGAGTGGTCAGCGGGTCGGCCAGTACCCACTCGGCGCTTCGGAGCTGGTCGGGGCTGGAGTGGAAGAACGACTTGCGTGCCGTTGTCCAGCAGGACCAGCCGGTGCCCGTCAGGGCGCCTCCGACGGCCTCGGCGAGGTCTCCGTCATCCCCGGCCAGGTGCCGGGGGCTCGCCCAGAGCCAACCGGTGTTGGGGGTGCTCGGTCCGGGCGGGGTGTGGGAGTACAGGGGCGCCTCCAGGGGCTCGGTGGCTGGTCATGCCGGCCGTGCGGATCGGCGTACTGCGCGGCGGCTGAGGGAGGCAGTGCCCATGGGCGGGTGCCAGGTCAGGGCCTGCGCGATGGCGGGCGGAAGAAACTCGCCTTGTCCGGCTTCGCCGAGGAAGACCACTTGGTGGCCTTGTGCGTCACGGGCCTTGACGATCTCGCCGGCGAAATGGACGTACGGAAACTCCGGGTTGATCGCGAGGAAGAACGGCGCGTCCCGGTCACAGGACGAGAGACGGTCGATGATCTCGCCAACGGTCACGGCGCGATGGGTCGGTGATGGCACTGCTGCTCCTTCTGGACACGCCGAGGCACGGCGTATGAAGCGCGGGACAGGTGGGTGACGCGTACGGCAGCGACCGGGGCCGGTCTGGCCGTCGCTGCGCGTCAGATGCGTCGGGAGGTGGCGAGTACAGCCTCGACGGCGGCAGCCACGACGGCAGCGGGGGTCTCGGTGCTGAACGTCGCCCGATAGCCCTGCACGGTGGCCGTGCCGGTGACGGCGATCACCCAGCCGTCATCGCGGGCGCCGGGACGGCCCTCGGGAAACCAGCCGAGGTAGAAGCGGCCGTCCTTGCTGGCGACGTGTACATCGGCTCGGTCGTCGACGACCAGGCTGAAGTCGTCGGCGGTGAAGTGGTCGATGATCTGGGTGGGGTGTCCACGGCCGAGGAGCCACGTGCGGATCCGCAGGGCCTCGATCGTGGTGGAGAAGCCGGGCTGATCGCCGGCGTGGTTCATGGGCGGCTCCGTGCTCGGAAGGGGCCAGGAAGACACCCACTTTGACATGCACCTGCGATGGTGTTCCAGCGTGTGAGGCGCTCTGCTGCTCTGCTGTCAGCGATCTCCCGCAGGCGGAACGGCCCGGTCTGTGCGGACAGCACAAAGCGAGGGCGGCATCCCCAGTGGGAATGCCGCCCTCGCGTGCGTTATTCGGTTGTCCCGCCGTTCACGGCGGTGCTGCGTGTGTCAGGAGGCGTCGTCCGGCTGGTTGGCCCGTCGGCGCCGAACAGCCCAGATGGCGCCGCCCCCGGCGCTGATCAGAAGGCCTCCCGCCGCAGCGAGCCAGCTGGTGGAGCCAGCGCCCGTACGAGCGAGCTGACCGTCCGAACCGGCGGGGGGCGTGGGCGTGCTGGTCGGGGTGTCGGACGGGGCGGGGGTGCTGCTGGTGTTGTCCGGGGTCGGGGTGGCGGGTGCGGAGGTGTCGGGGGTGGGCGTGGGCTTGGTCGTGGGCGGCTTGCTCGGCTGCTGGGTCGGCGGGGTGGTCGCGGTGGGCGTGTTGGTGAACTCCGCGGTCGTACCGGCGGCGGGCTTCGCGGTGACCTGGACCGGGCTCGAGTCGAGCTGGTAGCCGGAGGGTGCCTTGGTCTCGGTGGCGGTGTAGGCGGTGCCGGAGCGGGCGGTGACGGTGAGCTGGGCCTTCGCGGTTCCGTCCTTGCCGGTGGTCAGGGTGACGGCTTCTCCCCCGGTGCCGGAGGGCCGGATGTTGATCACGGCGCCGGCGAGCGGCTTGCCGGTGGTCTTGTCGGTTTTCTTCACCGTCAGTTCCGCGTGCTTGAAGGGGTCGACGACGGTGACGGGGGTGACCTGGCCGGGGGTGACGATGATGTCCCGGTCCTCGGCAAGGTCGTGGATGGCGCTGCCGGAGTCGGTCTCCTTGAGCCGGTAGACGCCGGGGGTGACCTTCTCGAATCGGAGGATGCCGTCGGCTCCGGTCTTGCCCTGCAGGGCCTTCGTCCCGTTGACGGTGTCGAGGAGGCTGAACTGGGCGCCTTCGAGCGTGGCGCCGGCGGGGTCCTTCTTGTGGATCTCGACGCCGCCGGGCTCCGGCTCGGGCATGCTGCGCGGTGCCGGGGCCGAGGTGGAGGGGGTCGGCTCGGGTGCCTCGGCCGAGGCCGAGGGTGCCCAGGTCAGGGCTCCCGTTGCGGCGGCGGCAACGGCGATGGCAGCGGTGGGTGCCTTGCGGCGGGCGGATCGGCTGGACAACGGGGTTCTGCTCCTTGGTGGGTTGGCTCAACAGGTTGCCGGCGTATGGCCGGGCGAGTCAGCGGGCGCGGGCCGCCCCGCCGTGTTGTGCGGGGGCGCCGGCGGCAGGGCCGGGGTGCTGGCGGGTTTGCGGTCCGGGACGGAGGAGAGTCGGGCGAGGTGCCTGGTGTGGAAGGGGACTTCGCCCACGGCGCGTGTGAGCGGCTCCTCCGCGACCAGGGAGGCGGTGAAGGCCGCGACGTAGGTGACGGGGGTCCGGCCGGTGAAGGATGCTCGCCACAGCGGTTCAACGGGGTAGCCAGCGGTCAGCATCCACATCGGCTTATCGAGGTCGGTGGCGATGTACCGGTGTTCGAGGAGTGCCATGCCGTCCGGGCTGCGGAAGCGCTGGGATCCCCGATGGCTGACGGTGTGGTTCCAGCCGAAGTTGAGCAGTGGCAGGTACGCGGCGACAGGAGGGGTGCCGTCGTCGAACAGCATGTCGCTGTCGCTGTAGGAGTCGTCCAGGTAGAAGTGCAGCAGCTCGGTGTGGAAGTCCCAGATCATCTCTACGGGGGTGGAGGCGTCGAACTTGGCCTTCCAGGCGGCCGGTTCGAAGGGCTGCTGGTGTGCGGCGGTGATCCAGAGTCCGTCTCCGGCTGCGCCGCCGGGGTCGGCGAGGAAGCCGGACCGCAGCCTCATGCAAGGGCTGGATGCCACTTGGTACCCGTCCTCAGGGCAGTGGAATGTCCAGTCGTGTTCACCGCTGTTGTGGGGGAAGGGCCATCCGTCGAAAACCTGGTCCGATCCACGACCGGCGAGGTGCCGGGCGTGGACGGACACGGTCTTGTCCGAGGGCAGTGAGTTCATGGGGTCGGTCAGTTCCGGTCCGTTCGTCGGTGGGGTGGTTCGGGCATCGGCTAGCGGTGGCGGCCCTGGGTGGTCTTCTCGGCGAGTGGCAGCGCTGTGGTGCGGGCAAGCGACGTACCGGGCGTGCGAGGAGGGGTGGGGCGGGTGGAGAACCAGAGGTCGGCGTAGCGGGTGACGGCGGCCTTCAGACGGGTCCAGTCCCCGCCGGCCCAAGGCGCCGGGCCCGGTGTGCAGGGGTTGAAGTCCCGGAAGACGGCGTAGCCGTCCGATCGGTCCGTTCGGCCCGCGATCCTGTCCCGTGTGCTGAAGGTGCCGTGGTCGGCGAAGGAGAGCGTGATCTCGTCGATGGGCCCGCGGTCGGCGTGGACGATGCGCAGCCGCAGACCGGCGTACTCCCCCTGTCGGATGGTGGGCTGGAAAGAGATCCGCAGGAGGAGCGGGCTGTCCGGGGCCGGGGCCGCGTAGTAGCTGTTGCCGACTACGGCACCGTTGTCGAAGGTGAGGGCCAGTTCCTGGGTGAAGAAGGCTTTCGGGGACAGCGCCATGGACGTGGGGCCTCCTGGTTCGGCGGGATCAGCGGCGGGCAGCGGGGCGGGCCGGAACGGGGAGTCGGGCACCGGGAACCGTGGTGGTCGACCAGCGGTGAACGCTGGCGGGACGCGCGGTCGGAGGTGTGCGGCGGCGTGCGAGGTCGAGGGGGGTGGGCGCGGGCGGCTTCGGCGGCACCACGGGTGCGAGCTGGGCGTACCGCTTGGTCATCTGAGACAGCTCGCCCTCCCACCGCAGCACGGGCTCGGGGTTGACGACGGCGGTGGCGGTCGCGGCTATCAGCTCCACCGGCGTGCGGCTGCTGAAGACGGCGTACCAGGAGGAGTAGGAGCGCTCCGGCCCGCCCCACATTCCCCAGCGCGTGTCGTTGGTCACCAGCTCGCGTGCCTCGTCGAGGGGGCCATGGTCGAACCAGGCTCCGGCGAGTCCGTCCGGGGAGGTCAGCTCCAGGCGGCCGGGCGCGATGTGAGTCCTCCAACCCGCTTCCATCAGCGGACCGAAGCCCCTGCTGACACCGCCGGGGCTGCGCAGGTCCGAGCCGTCGTCCCTCTGGTACGCGGCGACGAGCTGGATGGTGAAGGCGGTGACGAATTCGGTGGGGGCCTTGTCGTTGAAGGCGGCGGCCCACCGTGGTGCACCGAAGTGGTGCTCGTACGCGCTGATCTTCCACAGGGCGTCGTCGTCGCCCTCCGGCATGTAGCCGATCCGCACCCGCTGGTCAGGGGCAGGGAGAAAGACGTTTCCGTGGTCGTCCCAGCTCGGTTTCCATCCCGCGTCGAGGGCGGGCTGAAGACCCGGGTCGCCCTCGACGGTAGATCCGGCCAGGTAGCGGGGGCTGACGTAGTAGTCCCCCGCGGGTTCGTCGGTATGAGTCATGGGGTCCTGGGGCATCGGCGACGGTGCGGCTAGCTGAGCTCGCCAGCCGCGAGCGTGGTGAGGGTGATGTGGGCAGCGGTCTGTGCAAGTCGCTGCTCGACCTTGGCGACGTCGTAGCCGGTGACGACGTAGAGCCCGGCCCGCGCGACGTCCACATCGCCTTCGGGCGGCAGGACGATCTCGTCGCCGGGGCTACGGAGCCACTGGAGGCGCTCCAGCCACAGGGCGTTGTCCATGAACTGCTCGTCGACGCCGCGGTGGGTGAGGATGCCGGAGGCTTCCGGGTACAGCAGGGTGATGCCGGCGGCGCGGATGCGGGAGGGGCTCAGGTCAGGAGTGACACCGCAGGCGAGATCGGCGGCGGCGAGGGGCAGGTCGATGCCGGTCGCGAGGCGGACCAGGTGGCCGATGAGGTCGCCGGCGATCCTGCCGTTGACCTCGATGATGCGCGGGCCGGTGGCGGTCAGGCGCATTTCGACGTGCTGGACGCCGTGGTCGATACCGAGGGCCCGGATGGCTGCGGCTGCGATCGGCGCCACCTGGGCCAGGAGCGGATCGGCCCCGTCCACGGTGTGCCCGGTCTCTTCGAAGTACGGGGCGAAGCCGAGCTGTTTGCGGGTGACGGCCACGGCGGTGGTGGAGCCGCTCTGGGTGACGCATTCGACGCTGATCTCCGGGCCGTCGAGGTACTCCTCGACCAGAACGTCCGTGTTCTCGCCGCCGTGCAGGGCCGCGCCGGTGGTGGCGAAGGCCAGGGCGCGCGGGAGTTCCTCGACCGCGTCGACCCGGATGACGCCGACGCTGCCTGCCTGACCGGCGGGCTTGAGGACGACCGGGTAGCCGATCCGTTCGGCTACGAGCGCGGCCTCCAACAGGCTGGCCACCTGGACGGAGCGGGCGGAGGGAACCCCGTGCCGGGCCAGGAGCGTGCGCGTGACCTGCTTGTCCCGGCAGTTGTGCATGACCGCGGGCGGGTTGGACTTCACGCCGAGCGCCTCGGCCAGGTGGGCGGTTGCGACCAGTAGGACTTCGTTCCAGGTCAGGACACCGGCGATGGTGTGTCGGTCGGCCAGGGCCTGCCCGGCGGGGAGGAGGGCATCCGGGTTGTGCGGGTCGGCGACCTCATGGTCGATGACGTGAGGGTCTTCCCAGGTGATCGGGCTCGGCGTGATGACGACGACGTCGTAAGCCTCGGCGACCTGTTCCAGACAGTAGCCGCGGTAAATGGAATCGCCGGGGGCAACGACGAGGAGGACAGGGTTCTGGTGGGTCAAGTACAGCTCCAAGAAAGTGGGGTGCGGGAGCGGTTCAGCGGTGCGCAGCGCGGTGGCCGGCAACTGCGCCAGGAGGAGCGGCCTGTACCGGGAGCGCAGGGGCGGCGGCGGGAGCGGTGGCGGGCAGGTGGTCCACCTGTCGCACGAGTGCCGTGGCGAGCTCGATGGGGTCGATGCCCGCTTCTTCGGCCTGCATCCCCAGCAGTGCTTGGACGCGGTCTTCGGGGAGGGCCGGGTGGTTCTGCGTGTACATCACGGTCCACTCCTCCTTGCAGAAGATCGCGAACGAGGCGAGGTGCATGATGGTGGTCCGCTCGGTGCTGGCGTCGGCGGGCGGGACGTACAGCTCGCCGCCGTTGTCCGTCATGGTCTGGAAGCCGAGCCGCTCGAGCACGGCGGCTGCCTGCGGCAGGTCGCCGAGCAGGGCAATCCACAGCGGTCGTGTGTGACCGGGGGTGTGGCCGTACAGGATGTCGGGGCTGGTGAGGTCGTCGATGACGTGTCCTTGCGGTAGTGGGTGTGGTGAGGGCGACCGGGGTGGTCAGGCCGCCTGCGTGTACGCGGCTTGGGTGGCCAGTGCGGGGTCGCGCCGCATCTGCCAGAACGCGACGGCGAGGCCGAGGGCCTGCAGTGCGGCGCAGACGGTGAGGACTTGGCCGAGGAGGTTGGCCGGGGTCAGCGCAACGAGCAGGCCGGCCACTGGGAAGGGCAGCAGCATGATGAGGATCGTGACGGCGAGGGTGCTGCCGAAGACGGCTTCGGGGATGAGCTTCGAGCGCAGCGTGCGCAGCACCACGGTCATGCCGCCCTCCCCGGCCATGAGGACCGCGACCAGGATGAGCAGCTGGGTGTAGGCGTCGGCCTGGGCGACGGCGATTCCGGCTGCCGCGGCGATGGCCGCGCAGACCGCGCCGACGGGCCAGAGCCCGGCGCGGTCGATGGCGAAGCGGCAGACGGCGACGGCGAGGAGGGAGGCTGCCGCGGCGGCGGACCAGATCAGTCCGACCGAGGCGCTGGTGTGGCCCATCTGCTGCACGATCAGGACGGGGGCGGCGGCCTGGAGGGTGCCAGTGCAGATGTTGGAGACGGTCAGTCCGGTGATCAGCCAGGCCAGGGCTGGGAGCGAGCGCAGGGTGGCCCAGCCGACCCTAAGTCCCTGCATGGGCGAGGCGGAGACCTCGGTGGTGCGGTGGAGGCGGTCGCGGGGGGCGAGGGAGGCGGCCAGCAGCGAGAGTCCGGCGATCGTGAGGAGCATGCCGGTGCGTCCCGCGTACTGCAGGAGCAGGCCGCCGGCGGCGGGGCCGGTCAGGTTCGCGGTGTTGTCGATGCCGAGGAGGACCGACTGGATCTTGTGCTCGCTGTCACCGGCCTTGCGCCCTGCGAGTGCCCCTGCGGTTTCGGCGGCCACGTAGCTGTATTCGGTCAGTACGCCGGTCACTGCGGCCAGGCCCATCACGGCGATGGTGGCGGGCAGTCCGTCGTCGACCAGGGTGAGCGCCGCGACGGCGGCCAGCAGCACCAGGGCCCGCAGGGTGGCGGCCATCCGGAAGACCCGCGTGCATCCCCACCGGTCGACGGCCGCGCCGGCCCAGGAGAACGCGGCGAGTCGGGGCACCCACTCCAGGGTGAAGGCGATCCCGGTCAGGGCGGCGGATCCCGTGGTGGCCAGGACCAGCAGGGGGATGGCGTACGTGGCCATGCTGAAGGACACGGCGTCCGCGCAGCGCGGCAGGTAGATACGGCGCGTGATGCCGAAGTTGGGGATACGGGCGTGGCGGCCACCGACGGCTCTGCGACGAGTCATGATCACTTTCAGCGGGAATGCGGCCCGGTCAGCGGCGGCCGGGGGCGGTCAGCGGGCAGGAAGTGGCCCACGATGCGAAGCGGGGAGAAGCGCTACCTAAGGGAGCGCGGCGCCGGGGTGGAGCCGGCATGGGCCGGTGGGAGGGCGGGGCCGACGGCGTGGTGCAGGGCTGTGGTCGGCCTGCCCGGGCGGCGGCTCGTGGCGTCCATGACGACCTGCGGGTGGGCGGCTGCCCAGTTCGTGAGGACGGCCAGCGCCTGCCCGAGTTCCCCTCCGGCCTCGGTGAGCGTGTACCAGCCGTTGGAGCCCGTGCCGATGAGACCGGCGTGAAGCGCCCGCCGTGCCCGGTATCCGTACGGCATGGCCGAAGGGGCTTCGAGCAGGCTCACGGTGTGGCGGTCGCGCAGCAGGTAGAGGGTCGCTTCGACCCGGGTGGCGAAGTCGCTCTGCGCAGT
This sequence comes from Streptomyces sp. NPDC002104, assembly GCF_053593795.1. Lineage (NCBI taxonomy): Bacteria > Bacillati > Actinomycetota > Actinomycetes > Kitasatosporales > Streptomycetaceae > Streptomyces > Streptomyces sp. NPDC002104. The sequence continues at coordinate 45,078 of NZ_JBSFDF010000007.1, forward strand.
GGGGTAGTGGTGCCGCCGTGCCCAGCGGGACAGGGCTTCGTAGACGTCGCCGAGGTCCTGGCCGGCCTGTGTGAGTTCGACGGGGCTGTCGTCGTCGCGGCGCTCGCGCACCTGGAGGAGTCCGCGCTGGCGAAGGGTGCGCAGCCCGTGCTGCAGGCTGTCTGCCGGGATATCGGGGAAGGTGGCCTGAGCGGCTCGGTGCGGGATGGGCCCGTTGTCGTCGATCTCGCTGATGATGCGCGTTGTCCACCGCAGGCTCAGCATCGCGGCGGCGCTGACCGCGTCGGCGGCCGGTCGGGGTGTGCTCATCGGGCCCGGCCCCCCATCGAGGAGCTGGCCGCGGCGGGGCGGACGGTCTGGGCGTGGGAGAACAGGTTGCCCGTCCGCACGGTCGTGGCCGGCGGGGCCGCAGCGGGGAGGGAGCGGTTGGCCGCCCACCGGCCATCGGGGAGCTGCGGGTCGGGGGCGGTCCGCTCGGCCCACAGCGGATGCTCGGCCTGGGTCCGGCGGCCGGCGCCCCACGCGGAGAGCGAGCGGAAGACCGGGGCGAGTTCCATCCCCTGGGCGGAGAGCTGGTAGTCGCTGTGGCCGAGCCGCTCGACAAGCCCGTCGGCGACGAGCTGGCGCAGTGGCGAGTACAGCAGGGCGGTGTTCCCCCCGGGGAGCACCATGGCGGCCAGGTCCCGGCCGGAGGCGCGTCCCTCGGAGCGCAGCGCCCACAGCAGCGGGGTGGCGTGCTTGGGCGTGATGAGGGTCAGGACGTCTTCGGCGTTCTGTGCCGGGGGTATCCGCTCGACCTCCAGCTCGCCGGTCTTCCGGTTCGGCTTCGCCTCCTTGTCCAGGTGGTTGTCGCCGTAGGAGGCGAGCGCAGCGATCACGCTGGTGAGGGCCTGGCCACGGGCCGACAGGCGGTAGTTGACGTGGCGTACGTGCTCCTGGCGGCGCTCGACGAGGCCGTCGGCGGTCAGACGGGCGAGCCGCGGGGCGAGCTGGCCGTCCTGGAGCATGCCCAGGCGGGGCTTGATCTCGGTGTAGCGCATCGGCTGGTCGCTGAGGGTCATCAGCGTCCATACCGTCCAGCGCGGGCTGAGCATCTCCAGGCTTTCACCGACCCGGGCGAGGTCGGCGGTAAGGGGGCGGGGCAGGCCGGTGGTGGGCAACGGAGGTCTCTCCAGGGGTGCGGGACGGTGTCAGTGAGTGCGCGCGGCCGGTGCGGTGCGTGCGGCGGGGGCGGGCACCGTGGCGGCGGGCGATTCGTTGCGGCGAAGGCCCTGCAACGCGGCCGTGAGGGCCTTGGTGTGGGCGTCGCGGGCGGTGACGGACTGGCTCAGCCGCTGGGCGCAGTCGAGGATGTGGCCGGCGGCGAAGGGGCCGATCTCTCGGCCTTCGCTGGTGAACTGGCGCAGGCGGTCCAGTTGGAAGTCGATGTTCCGTTCGGCGAAGACGAGGTCGGCGTGGATGCCGAGAAGACCGCCGAGCAAGGTTGTTGTGGAGGCCCCTTCGGCATGGCGCACAAGGTCGTTCAGGGGCTTGCCGTAGAGGGATTCAATGCGGTCACGGAGGGCGTCGGAGGTGTCGTGGGGCAGTGCTTCTCCTTCACGAGTGACGGATCGGCGCCGGGGCGACAGCGTGGGCGGGCCGGACCGTCGGGGGCGGTGGCCGGAGGTGGTGCCGTTCGGGTCCGGCTGCCGGCATGGAGGTGAGGATGTTGGTGAGCGCGGACAGCAGTCCCGTCCGCGCGTCCACTGCGGCGTCCAGCCATTGGGCGTCCATCCGCAGGTCGTCCGGGTTCAGCTCGCCGAGGTCCGCTTGCGGAGCGGTGGACTGGTGCACGCGGTCACGGATCCGGACGAGATGTTCCTCGGCGACGGCGAGGAAGGCCCTGAGTTCCATCACGCGGTGCAAGGCGGGCTCCGCAAGGCCTAATGTGGCGCGCTGGTGCAGGAGGCCGACCGGGTGTCCGAAGGCCGACTCGATCGCCTGGTCCTGTGTGGTCGGCTTCATCGAGCCCGCCCATGAACTCCACTGCCGACACTGTGCGGTTGGGCCGCCGCGACGGCGGGAGTCTGAATCCGGCGGGCGGCCACTGTGTTCGGCCGGGGGCCGCGCTCAGGCGTGTCCGCCATGACGGTGTCGAGCAGCGCCTTCAGGATGACGGCGGGGACGTCGCGTTCCACGACCGCAGTGTTCACGCGGTGGGCAAGCTCCCACTGCCGGGGGGTGAGTTCCCCGGGCTCGGCGCCGAGGGCCACGACGAGGTCGTCCTCGGCCTGGTGCAGCCTGTCCTGCGCGGCGGCCAGCCGTCCGTACCAGCGGAGTGCTTCCGCAGCTCCCGGACGGGACCGGCCCTGGTCGCGGGCGAGGTCCGGCAGCGTCCGCTGGAACGTCGTTTCGATGCTCTGGGCGAAGAACTCCAGCACATCCTGCTCGCCATCGGGCACAGAAGACTCCTCTCGTACAAGGTGGGCGGGGTGGCCGCACATCCGGCGCGCACAGCGCGAAGTGCTGGTTCCAGAATCCGCAGAATCCGTGAATTCCGAATTCACGGATCCGCTGGTAAAAGGCCTTGCCCGGTCCGCCCACTCCGCTGGAAGCCGGAAGGTCAACGGCGGCGGGGAGCTGCTCCGCTGGCGGGTGGCGCGGGAACGGCACGTTGGGGCGCTGGCGTTGTTGACGGATTCTGCCGAACACCGTCTGGGTCGTTGAAATACGACTCGGCGGCGTCATAGGTGGGGAATCCGACTTCGCGCAAGGTGTGGGTGAACTGAGTGAGGTCTGCCTCTTCCACCAGAACCCGGAAGGGGTGGGCGTCCTTGTCGTCGAGGGCTCGAAGCAAAGCCGTGATCTGGGGCCGGTTCGAGCTGTCGTTGGTGTAGCTGTCGACCAGGGCGAAGCGATGGCCGTCGCCGACGAGTCGCTCCTGCAGCGCGGTGGTCGCCTCGTCGGCGGACGCGGTCCCCATGCCCGGCGGCAGGCGGATCCCTTCGCGCGGGCAGCCCCGGGACACGAGCCAGGACTGGGCCATGGCCGGCAGAGGCAGCATGGCGTGCTCGAACGTGAAGGTTCTCTCGCCGGGGTCGCGGGCGATGTGCAGGGCGATGATCTGCGGCTCGCCGGGAAACCCCCAGGTGGCGGTCCCATCGTGCAGGACGTGGAAGCTGTGGCGGGCGTCGGCCGAGTGATGTTCGGCCAGCACCGTCAGCATGTCCTCGTCGGCCTCGATACGGCCGTAGAAGTGTTCCTCGACCTCGTCGCTGGCCGCTTCATAGCCGTCGAGCCGAAAGTCGGGGCTGTCCTTGGATGGTGACACTCAATCGGATCTCTCTCGGATTGGTTATCGCAGCTGGCGGTTCCTGCGGATTTCCGCCGCCGCGACGTAGGACGAACCGGTCGATGCTGAGCGCGGTGCACGGGCTCCCGCGAGTACGGCGCGGCCGACCTCGGTGAGGAGGACGGGCTGGCCGGCGTGGAGGGGGTGTGAGGTGTCGCGGACGACAAGGTCGGCCTGTTCGAGCCGCTCAAGGACGTACTGCGTGATCCTGGCGCCGGATTCCGTGGCGACGGACAGGCGGCCGGTCAGCAGGTGCTGGTGGAGCTTGGCGCCGCGGGCGATGGCCAGCAGGGCGGCGTAGTCCGGGGCGGACACGTCGGGACGTGCCGTTGGGGCGTTTCGTTCGACCGGCTCCAGGGCTGTGACGGCCTCGGCGTGCAGGGTGTCCCGCACGGCCACGGCCTCCTTGATCTGGCCGACTACCCGGTCGACTCGGGCCAGCAGGGCGGCATCGAGTTCGAACTCGCCGCTGGCCAGGCGCTGAAGGAGGGTTCGGTGGAAGGCGAGGTCGGTGTGCGCCTTGGCCAGGGCGCGGTGCGCCCGCACCAGGCGTGCGACCGGCTCGTCGAGCAGGCCGCGGTCGTGGTGTTCCCACAGTGCGTCGACCGTGGTTCCGGTCGCGGCTTCGATGCGGTCGTCAAGACCGGTCAGGGCCTTGCGGACGCCGAGCCGTGTGGCTGGGGGCATGGAAGTCCTCGTCGGGGGTGGGACTGGAGTGGCTGGTGACCTCGGACAGCGACAGCCGGAGTTCGGTGTGGCTGCCGTCACGCAACGTGGAGGCAGGACCCAGGCGGCGAAGGAGGCCCAACATCTGGGCGTTGGCCTGCCCGGTGTAGACGCTCAGGGTGTGGGCTCCGCCGGCCAGCGCATGCCGGGCGGCGAAGCGGACCATCCCCGTGCCGATACCGCGGCGGTGGAGGTGGTCGGCGACTTGTACGCCGAGGTCGACGACGCCGGGGCTGTGCTGGAGGCGTCCGATGGAGACCAGGGCGATCACCCCGTCGCCGGGCGCGCTGGCGGTCCAGTTGTCCGAGGCGCGCAGCAGGCGCTCGAAGTCCGGTCGGCAGATCCGGAGCCTCCCCCACCTGCGGTGCATCGACTGCTCGCTGCACCGCAGGAGGAAGGCCTTGACCGCGTCCCAGTCTTCGGGACCGGCCCGGTGGATCGAGCAGGTGGCGAACGCGGCGCTCAGAGCGGCTGGCTGTGCAGGGCCCGTGCGAGAGCATGGCGCGAGTAGGCCTTGCGCCGCCGGCCGTCGGAGAGATCCGTGTTCCGCGGATGGATGTCGTACGGGGCCAGCAGCTTCGCCAGGCGCACGGGAGTGATGTCGGCGTACCTCCAGCCCTTGCCTGCCACGCCCGGTACGCCCGTCAGCTCGGCGACCAGGTCCATGGAGGCCATGGCCTGCGGATTGCCCCGTCGGCCGAAGGCGTTGAGGCATTCCACGACCAGACGCGAAGAGGTCGTAGCGCCGACGCTCTCGGCTGCACTACTGGAGCGGCTCACCGTCTGGTCCGAGCAGCACAGGGACGGGGCTGCGGCGCCCGTCGGGGGCTCCGTGGACCGGAACACGTCCAGCAGCTCCAGGAGCGTGGTTCGGCAGGCGCAGCTGGACGGACGTGGTGCCGCAGTGCCGGAACCGCGGGCGCAGCCGGAGTACAGGCTGCCGGGGGCGGCCTCCGGGCGGTCGGCACAGCAGGCCTCTCGCCCGCATCGGTCCTCGTCGAGGATGTCGAGGAGACCTTCGATGATTCCGTCGATGAAGGGGGTCAGGAGGGCGTGCTGGGAGGGGACAGTCAACGGGAGATGCCTCTCGTGGGCGGGACGATCGGGGCGGGTTGAGGGATGCCGGGCCGCGTCGCTGGTACGGGCAACGGGCTCGCGGCGTGCACGGTCGTGTGCGGGGAGCGGGAGCGGGCCGCGTGGGCGAGGGCGCTCAGGGGGCGGCGTTCCCGGCCGAGGCGGGCTGCCACGGTGTCGTACACGTCGTAGCCATCGCGTGGGCGGATGGCCACGACGTAGACCTCGGTGGGGTGCGTGGCACCGGCCGGGGCGGCGCGCAGGGCGTAGACCATCCGCCATTCGGCACGGTGGTCGACGTAGCTCTTGCGGAATCCGGACAGGTCGCCGGTGAGTTTGGCGCCCTGGCGTACGCCGGTGACCGCGTCCTGGAGGTGGGCCAGGGCAAGGTCTCTGATGTCGCCGGGAGCGGCCAGAAGGTCGTTCAGGGCGCGCGGGTCGAACGACAGCCCGTACTGGGGCGGCGTGTTCATTCCGTCTCGCCGGGGAAGGCGCGTCCGTCCTCCGAGGTCGGCAGGAGCGGTGCGTCGGGGCGCGGCAGAAGCCGGTGGGAGCGCCGTTCAGGGTCGGTTGTGCATGCCGAGAGCGGGCCGCCAGGGGCGCGGACCGCCGCGACGGTGTGGGTGAGGAAGTCCCGGTGCCACACGGCGGGGCCGGAGGGCCCGGCCTCGGGGTCCATGTGCTGGCCCCATGCCAGCCACAGCGCGTGCAGCCAGCCCACCACGTCCAGGTGTTCTTGCCACTCGTGGCACCACGGCGTGGCGGTGGTGATCTCCGAGCCGTACACGCCGAGGAAGATGCGCTGCACCCAGTCGGTCAGGCCGTCCAGTTCGGTGTCGAAGTCCTCGCCGTCGAGGGTGAGGATGAACCGGGGCTCCGGCGGCGGGGGCGGCATCATCGGCATGCTGGATCTGGCCGGCATCGCCGGGAACCCGGCGAAGGGCGAGGCCGGCATCGGGTCGGCCGCGAGGCTGTCGAGCAGCCGGGCCTGGTCGGCCGACTGCTCCATCAGCTTGCGGACCGAGGCCTCCAGGTCCTCCAGGTCGCCATCGGCCATTCGGATCGGCTCCAGCTGACCCTCGTCGTGAGGGTCTATGGATTCGGGCACGGGAAACTCCTTTGAAACCGCACGGGGCGCGTAGGGAAGGTGCGTTCAACGATGCGGAGAATCCGTGAATTCCGAATTCACGGAAGTGCTGATAGGAAGCCGACGGGCTGGCGGCGGCACTGATCCGCCACCAGCCCGTCGGCTATCAGGCCGCCAGCGTGCAGTCGCCCTGCGTGAGGGTCTGCGTCAGCGTCTCGGTGAGCCGGTCGGCGGCGATCTTGCTGTACTCGGGGGTCTTCTCGACGCCGATGAAGGAGCGGCCCTCCAGGAGCGCGGCCACGCCGGTGGAGCCGGATCCGGTGCAGAAGTCGAGGACCGTGCCCTGCTCCGGGCAGATCTTCACCAGCTCACGCATCACCGAGACGGGCTTCTGCGTGATGTGCTTCCGCTCCGCGCCGGAGGGCTGCGAGGCGCTGTACAGGCCCGGGAGGTAGATGGCCCGGGAGTTGTCCATCGGCCCCTTGGACGCCCACACGATGTACTCGCAGTCCTGGCGGAAGCGGCCCTTCTGCGGCCTGGCCTGCGGCTTGTGCCAGGTCAGGATGCCGCGCCAGAGCCATCCGGCCGCCTGGATCGCATCGGTGGTCACCGGCAGCTGTCGCCAGTCAGTGAACAGCAGCGCCGTACCCGTGGGCTTCGTCAGGCGATGTGCCTCGGTCATGATCTGCGTCAGCCAGAAGCCGTACGACCGCTGGTCCATGTTCTCGCCCGTGAAGTCCGGAAGGGTGTGGCCGGCATCGTTGGACGTGTACTTCTGCCGCGCGGTGCGCGTGGTCCTCTCCTTCGCCGTCCGGCCACCGCTGTTGTACGGCGGGTCGGTGATGACGGAGTCCACGCAGGCATCGGGAAGAGTGGCGAGCACGCTGAGCGCGTCGCCCTCGTGGAGGGAAAAGGGCAAGGGGAACCGTATTTCGGTAGGTGAGGGTGGGCCCCGACCGGCATTCAGACAGACCTCGGCCTCACACGGATTCGCAGAATCCGCGGGCAGGGAGGGAACGTCGGGGATGGGCAGGAGCCTAGGGCACGATCCGGGAATCACCTCGGCGCCGATCACTATTTCGGCATTCCCGATTCCGGCCCTAGGGTTTTGGAAGACCCGCCGGGAAACCCGGATGGGACATCCCCTCCCCTGCCGGAGATCCCTCATGCCCAGCATCACCTGACACCTGCGCGGACCCCCGTCGAGCAGCAACTCGACCTGCGGTCCCTCGCTGTTGATCACCTACCAGCCGGCCGAAGGCCCTTTCCGTCGCATGCCAGTCCTGCGGCCGGCCCTCACTTCAAGGACCCATCACCGTGGCACACCCATGCCTGAATCCGTCCCGTGGACTGCGCTGCGGCGCTGATACGCCGCCCGGCGGGCCGGATTGAAATCGATAGCCGCCATCATCGGCGTCGCCTGTCTCTCCCCCGTCCTGCTCGCCGGTACCGCGGCCGTCGCCGCAGCCGGTTCCGCCGGACGGTCCTCCAACTGCTCCACAGGCAAAGGCCTCGACACGGCCGCGGTCGCGAAGGCCGTCGAGGCCATCCTCGGCGGCAAGGGCGGCACCAGCCAGGACGTACACGTCGAAGGCCTGGAGCTGCCCGCCGAGCAGATCCCGCACGCCAAGACCATCGTCGCCACCGGCATCTCCCTCCATGTCCCCGAACGCGGACAGGTTGTGGCCCTGGCCACGGCCATCCAGGAGAGCCGCCTGCGCAACCTGAACGGCGGCGACCGGGACTCGCTCGGGCTGTTCCAGCAGCGGCCCAGCCAGGGCTGGGGCACCCCCGAGCAGATCCGCGACCCGGTCTACGCCGCCACCAAGTTCTACAACGGGCTGCTGAAGGTGCACGGGTGGGAGCAGATGACCATCACCCAGGCCGCCCAGGCAGTCCAGCTCAGCGGCTTCCCGGGCGCGTACGCACAGTGGGAACCGCTCGCCCGTGCCCTGCAGAAGGCAATCGTCAAGACCCTCCCCGGCGGCAATGGCAATCCCGGGACCGGCGGCACCCAGCCACCGGCAACCGGCGGATGCACCGGAGGCGGCGACCTCGGACCGATCCCCGAGGGCGCCGTCCCGGACGGGTACGAGATCCCCAAGGACGCACCCGAGAAGGTCCGCACCGCGATCCGCTGGTCGATGGGCCAGCTCGGAACGATGTACCAGTGGGGCGGGACCTGCACGAATTCCCGCGGCCCGGACCCGATGGGCCGGTGCGACTGCTCCAGCCTGACCCAGCAGTCCTACAAGGCCGCCGGAATCACCCTCACGCGCACCACGTACACCCAGGTCAAGGAAGGCGACCCGGTACCGGTATCCGCGATCCGGCCCGGTGACCTGCTGTTCACCCGCCCCGGCCCGTCCGGCCCCGAGCACGTGGCCATGGCCATAGGCACCGCCAAGGGCACCCCCTTGGCGATCGAGGCACCCCGGACAGGTAAGCCCGTCCGGATCGTCACCCAGGCCAGCCTGGGCACCATCATTGCCGTCCAGCGGATGGTCCCCGCTTCCTAGCCGCCGCCTGCGGCTTCCCCCTCCCGGCCTTCCGGCCGGATCTCCCGCGGCCTCGCGCTGCCCTCGCGCGCCTTCGCCGCGCCCTTCCCCCTTCTCGCGCCACCCGCGCCGGCCAACCGCCGTTGCCTGCAAGGAGTCCAGCACACCCATGTCGTCCATCGACCGACTCATCACCCTTGCCTACGACCCGGGCATCACCCCCAACGAAGGCGGCCTTCCGGGCCTTTCGGTCCTCAAGAGCGTCGTCTCCTCGATCAACCTGTACGGGATCATCGCCGTCGTCGGCGCCCTCGCCGTCTCCCTCGCCGTGTGGGCATGGGGGCACTTCACCGGAGGTCACAACTCCGAGGCGACCGGCAAGAAGGGTGCGGTTGTCAGCGCCGGCGCGGCCCTCGGTCTCGGCGCCGCCAACGGCATCGTCATGTTCTTCTCCGCCCTGGGATCGCAGGTCAAGTAGTGGCGAAACGATCCCGCACACGGGCCCGCCCCCGGATGTACCTGCACACCGGGCACTGGTCGTCCAACCGGCGCATCACCGTCCTCGTCGTCGGCCTCACCGCGCTCGTGACCCTCGCCGGCCTCGCCGCGTGGTGGACCGGCGGCAACGACACCGCGGACCGGACCAGCACCCCAGCTCCCGCAACCAGCTCTCCCGGCCCGTCCTCCCCCAACCCGCCGACCGGCGGGACGGGCGGAGTGGCCGAGCCCCCGCAGATCGCTGATCCGCTCGTCTACGCAAAGGCCGCAGCCCAGGTGCTGTGGACGTACGACACCCGCACCACCACGCACGCCCAGCAGCTGGAAGGCCTCCGTGCCTGGGTCACCCGCGAGAGCCAGTACGCCGACTGGACCGGCGTCCAGGCCCAGATCCCCGACCCCGTCCTGTGGTCGCGGATGCACGACAACGGCCAGCACGCCACCGCCCTGATCAGCGAGGCGCACTTCCCCAGCTCCTTCAAGCAAGCACTCGCCGACGACCCCGCCGCACTGACCCAGGCGTACATCTACGTGGTCACGGTCACCGGCAAGCAGCAGATCACCTGGAACGGCGGCGGGGCCGGAGCCGAGGACCGCACGGCCACCCTCGCCGTGCAGTGCCGGCCCAAGACGGACTGCTCCCTGGTCGCCATCGCCCCGAGCGTCCTGCCCTGACCCCCACCCACGAGAGGAGGTAGACCCCTGTGGGCTTCTGCGACCTGCCCCTGGCCAACAAGTTGTGCACGGCTGCCGACGTCATCGACTTCGCGAACAACCCCGGCAAGGCGATCACCGAGGGCATAGGCAACTGGATCGCCAAGAGCATCGGCGAACTCGCTGCCGCAGCCGCCGACCTGGCAGCCGACGCCATCGACACCACCACCAAGGTCGACCTCAACGCCACATGGTTCCGCGAGAACTACGAGATGTTGCTGCCGATCGGCTTGGTCGTCCTCGTCGCAACGATGTGCGCCCAGCTTGTTCGCGCCGCCTTCCGCCGCGACGGCGAGGCCCTGCGCCAGGCGTTCACCGGCACCGCCTCGGGCGTGATCTTCGCGTTTGGCGCCATCGCCCTGACCACCGTCGCCATCGAGGTCGTCGATGCCCTGAGCGACGGCCTCTTCGCCGCCGCGGGCACATCGATGAAGGAAGCCGTCCGGCGCAGCATCAAGGTGTCCCAGATCGGCGGTCTGGCCGGACTCGGGTGGATGGTGCCCGGCATCGTCGGCCTCGGAGCCGCCGTCGGGGCCTTCATGTTCTGGTGCGTGATGCTCGTACGCAAGGTGGGCATCTTGGTCCTGGTCACCCTGGCCGTGTTCGCCGGTGCCGGTGGCGGCTGGGAGGTCGCTCGCCGCTGGCGGCGCGGCTGGATCGAGGCCACCGCCACCCTGGTCGTCTCCAAACTCCTGATGACCGTGATCTTTCTGCTGGGCATCTCCGCCCTCGGTAGGACCGACGCCAAGGACGGAACCGCCGCCCTCGCCGACGTCATGGCCGGCGTCGTCATCATGTGCCTCGTCCTGTTGTGCCCGTACGCCTGCTTCAAGTTCGTCCACTGGGCCGCTGAGAGCACCGACGGCGGCGAGTCGATCCACCGTGCCGGTGGCGCGGGAGGACAGGTCGCACGGCAGCACGCGGAGAACGCAGCCCGCAAGGGAGCCGCGATGGCCGCGACCGCGGGTACCGGAGGAGCAGCAGCCGGAGCAGGCGCTGCCCCGCAGGGCCCCGACGCGGGAGGCGGATTCCCCGGCGACATCGCCTCGCACTCCACCGGCGGCGGCGACCAGGGCGGGCAGGACGGGCAGGGCGGCGGAATGTCCCCCGCGATGGACGCTCTGAAGAAGGCGGCGCAGCCGCCTCCGACCAGCGCGCAGCAGGACACCAGCGGCCAGGTCGGCGGTCCATCCGGCCAGCCCGGCGACACCGGCTCCTCCGCCTCAGGCGGCGGCCAGTGGGGCGAACGCGGCAGCAGCGCCCCGCCGCCTCAGGGGAACTCGTCTTCCTCCGAGGGCACTTCGGCCAGTGGTTCGGCGTCAGCGGCGCCGCCGCCCGCCGGTCCCTGACCGCCGCCCGCTGACCCCATCCCCGTGGGACGCGACGCGTTCGCTCCGGCGCGTCCCACGGTTCCACCCGCTGCCCGCCCGCACCTCGAACGGCCCGCCCCTTGTCTGATCTGACCCTGACTCCCCCGCTGACAGTGAAGTTCCCTCTTCGCTCGCGCCGCGGCATCCTCCTCGGCCTGTCCTTCCCCCAGCTGATCCTGGTTTCCGTGGCCTTGGCGCTGCTCCTGGTCACGGTCGTGACCACCGGCCTCGCCGGCGCCTTCGCCCTCGTCCCGCTGTGGGCCGCCATCGCGGCCCTGGCCTTCATACGGCACAGCGGACGCTCGCTCATCGACTGGGCGCCGATCATCACCCGTTACATCCACCGTCGCCGTACCGGCCAGACCCTGTGGCTGGCCCGCGCCGTCTCCCGCCCCCGCATCGACGGCCTGCTCCACCTGCCCGGCTCGGCAGCGGCGCTGCGCGTCGTCACCCCCGAAGGCTCACAGGCATCGGCCATCCACGATCCGCACCAGCAGACGCTGACCGCCGTCGCCCGCGTCACCAGCAGGGCCTTCGCACTGCTCGACCCGTCCACACAGAACGCCAACGTCGCCAACTGGGGCCGGGCCCTGGCCAGCATCGCCCGCAGCGGACACGTCGCCACCGTCCAGGTCCTGGAACGGACCGTGCCCGATTCCGGCGACGGCCTCGCCCGCCACTGGAGCACCCACGGCCGCGCCGACACCCCCGTCGCCGGGCAGGTGTACGCCGACCTGGTCGCCTCCGCAGGCCCGGCCGCCGCCCCCCACGAGTCGTACATCGCGATCTCCCTGGACCTCAAGGCCGCCAAGCGGCTGATCTCGCAGGCCGGCGGCGGCCTGCCCGGAGCCTTCACCGTGATGGCGCAGACCACCAGCTCAGTCGCCCAGGCCGCGCGGAACTCCGGGCTGACGGTCACCGGCTGGCTGACCGCCCGCGAAATCTCCGCGGTCATACGGACCGCCTACGACCCCAAGGCCCTCTCCGCACTCCAGCAGTGGTCCGAGTCCGGCCGCGCCGAGGCCGACCCCACCGCCGCGGGCCCCGTGGTCCAGATCGAGGAGAGCGACCGCCTCGCCACGGACACCGCCCGCCACGCCACCTACTGGGTCGAAAACTGGCCCAGGACCGAAACCTCGGCCGGCTTCCTCCACGGCCTCCTGTTCAGCGCCGGCGTCCGACGCAGCTTCTCCCTCATCTACGCCCCGCAAGCCCTGTCCGCCGCCCTGCGCGATGTCCAGCGCCGCAAGGCCACGATCATCTCGGACGCCGCCGAGCGGCGCCGCAAGGGCATGGTCGACAGCGAAGAGGACAACGTCGAGTACGCCGACGTGAAGGACCGGGAGCGGCAGCTGATCGCCGGCCACGCAGACGTGGCCCTGACCGGACTGATCACCGTGACCGCGGAGACCGACGCCCTCCTCGACTCCGCCTGCGCACAGATCGAAACCGCCGCGGTGACCGCCCAGGTCGACCTGCGCCGCCTCATCTGCCAGCAGCCCGACGCCTTCGCCCTGGCCGCACTGCCCCTGGCCCGCACCGCCCTGTAGCCGACAAGGCCGCTGACCCTGCCCCGGCAGGAAGGATCCCGTGACACCCCACACCCCCACCACCGACGCGCACCCCTACCTGCGCGCCGCCACCGCCGGCATCCGCCACCACACCCGCAGTCTCACGCCCCAGCCCGACCGGCCCCGCCCGAAGACGCCTGCGGACCGCGCCCACCTTGACGTCCTCCACGCCCACCTCACCACGCTCCACCAGTTCCTCGACCAGCTCTCCGACACCACCCGCAACAGCTGGCCCGCGGCAGGACGCCACCTCGCCACCGCTCACACCCGGCTGTGGCAGGCAAGCGCCGAAGTCCACGACGCCTTCCACACCCTCCCGCCGGATTCCTCCGGCGACGAAGCCGCGTGCCGGCCGGACCGGCTCCCCGACGGCCCGCCCGTGCTGACCATCTGCCACCGCCACCTCGCAACCGGCCACGCCATCCGCCGCAAGACCACCCCCGCCGACCTGCGCGGCCACACCACCCACTGCGGACGATGACCTGCCCACACCCGACCTAAGGCCGCCCCGATGAACCACCGGCCCGCACGCCGAGCCCGCCGCGCCAGCGCCTCCCCCCTGTTCACCCCGCACGGAACCGACCGCGCCACCCGCAAAGCAGCCCGCAAGCAGCTAGCCGAAGCCCAGGCCAAGGCCCGCGAAACCGCCGCCGCCCACCCCTCCGGCCAGGAGCCCGCCGAAGCGCACATGCCGCTCCCGGTGTACCCGGCCTACGGCCGCCCCGGCGCCGCCTCCGCACGCGGCACCCGGCTGCGCCTTCCCGCTCACCGCATGACCACCGCCACCGCCAGCGGCGCGTACCCCTTCCTCGCCGAAGGCGGGCTCGGCGCCGAAGGCATCTACATCGGCCGCGACGTCCACGCCGAGGCGAGCTTCACCTTCGACCCCTTCACCCTGTACGGGCGCGTCGAGGGATTCACCAACCCCAACATCCTCTTGGCCGGCGTGATCGGCCAGGGGAAGAGCGCCCTGGCCAAATCCTTCGCCCTGCGCTCCGTCGCCTTCGGCTACAGGGTGTACGTCCCCTGCGACCCCAAGGGCGAGTGGACCCCGGTCGCTGCGGCCCTCGGTGGCACGTCGATCGCGCTGGGCCCGGGGCTTCCCGGCAAGCTGAACCCGCTCGACGCCGCGCCCCGGCCCGATGGTGTGGCCGAGGCCGACTGGGCGGTCGAGGTCCGCAAGCGACGCCTGCTGCTGCTCGGCTCCCTCGCCCGCACCGTGCTCGGCCGGGACCTGAAGCCGATGGAGCACACGGCGCTCGACGTCGCGCTCGACGCGGTCGTCCAGGCCGCCGCCGCGGTCGGCCGCACCCCGCTGCTGGGCGATATCGCCCACACCCTCAACCAGCCCGAGCTACTCGACCAGGCCGGCGGCACCATGTCCGGCCACCTCGGCGACGCGGCTCGCGACCTCGCCCACGCCCTGCGCCGGCTCGTCAACGGCGACCTGTCCGGCATGTTCGACGCCCAGTCGACCATCCGCTTCGACCCCACCAGCCCGATGCTGACCATCGACCTCTCACGCCTGGGCGGATCCGGCGACGACACCGCGCTGGTACTGGCCATGACCTGTGCTTCGGCCTGGATGGAGTCCGCGCTGACGGACCCCGCAGGCGGACGGCGCTGGGTGGTCTACGACGAGGCGTGGAGATTGATGAGGCACGCGGGGCTGCTGGAGCGGATGCAGGCTCAGTGGAAGCTGTCCCGCGGGCTCGGCATCGCGAACTTGATGGTCATCCACCGCCTGTCCGACCTGCTGACCGCGGGCGACGCCGGATCACGCGGACGGGCCCTCGCCGAAGGCCTTCTCGCGGACTGCTCCACCCGCATCATCTACCGCCAGGAGAACGACCAACTCCACGCCGCGGCCGACCTCCTCGGACTCACCTCCGTCGAAATGCAGGCCATATCCCACCTCAACCGAGGCCGCGGGCTGTGGCGCGTCGCCGGAAGGTCGTTCATCGTCCAGCACCTCCTCCACCCCGCCGAACAGAAGCTGTTCGACACGGACTCCCGAATGCACTGAGTTCTCGACCCGTGGGTTCGCGATTCCTGAAGCACCGACAGCCGCTCGCCTCGTCGTGGCCGAGCCGAGCCCAGCCGACGAGTTCTCTCCATCCCCCAAGCCGCACCCCATAGCCCCGCCCATGACGCCTACCGGAGCCGTTTGACTTGGACACGCCGCCCACTACCAGGCTCACCTCCGGCCTGGCCCCCCTGCCCGATCACCGACACATCCGCGATCCCCAGTGGCTTCGGGCCTGGGCCAGGTTCGAGCAGTTGACGACCCCGCTGCGGGAACGCGGACTGACCTGCGACGTCGACTTCGGCCTGGATGACTGGATCGTCTACGCCTGGCCTCCCGACCAAGACGCCGTGGTCATCATCGGATCTGACGGCGGATGGCTGGTCACCTACGAAACCCCCGCCGTGGACCACTCCTCGATGACGGTCCTCTACGACTCCAGATCGCATCCCGACTCCCAGGCCAGCACCCACGTGGCCCGCTTCATCACTGCGGTCGACGCGCACCTGGCGCACCTCCGCAAGCGCACTCCCCCGAAGCGGCCGGACTCGAAGCCGATGGCCACCCAAACGACGCAGTTGAGTCACGGCCCCGCCAGGCCAACGCCGGACCTCATACCGCGCGCCACGTCATCACAGGCCAAGCACCGGTGAACAGGTCCCCCCACCACCGATCCCCAAGGCCGTACGCCAACAGCCGCACGAAATCGCCGCGTTCGAAGGAGCTCCCCTATGCAGCGCCCTCCTGAGCTGACCGAGGAGGAATGGGCCGACTACCGGCAGTGCCAGGCCGAGGAGAACACGGTCCTCGCGCAGGTCGTCGACCGCGAGGCCCAGCTGGAGAACGGCCTTATCGACTCCGACGACGAGTACGACTTCTCCTGGGACATCAACCCGGCACCAGACGAGCAGACCTGGCCATCCCGGCTTGAGGTCCTGGCGGAGGACTTCCTCCGCGCGAAGAACGAGCTCACGTTGCTGGACGAAGCCGGGCACGTCCCCGAGAACCCGCTCGGCCCGGCCCTTCTCGACCAGGCCCGCCACGCCCAGGGGCTTGCCGCCACCACCCAGCGCGCGGTTTCAGCCCTCCTCGCGGCACCCGGACTTCCCCCAGCCCTGACGACCGCTGTGCTCGTTCCCCTCTCGGCTGCTGCCGCGCACGCCGCTTCCGCTGTGCAGCACTTCTCCGCTGCCACGGCCATCGCGGCCGGATCCAGCGGGCGCCTCGCCGAGCACCTCCAGTGGCGCATCGTCTTCCACCACGCCGACGGCCGGCGCGAACTCGGACAGGCCGCAGAGACCTCGCTGACGGCGGCGACCGAGTTCACCGGGCGCGCCGAACTGCGGCGCCAGCTCCTGCCCCGCCCTGCACCCGCGGCGCTACCGCCCACCCAACCCGTCACCGCCAGCAGCGCCGCCCCGAAGCGCCGTTGACCAGGAACATTGCAGAAAGGATTCCCCACTCCGTGTACCACCCCGTGAGCATTCACATCGGCCAGCACACCGCCGGACCCCTGGACCACCCCCGGGCCGACCCGGTCCAGCAGCTCCTCTGGTCCAGGGGGTTCACGTACTGCTCCCGACTCCACGGGTACACGGCCGCGCACACGCTGCCCGTCGAGCAGCAGGAGCACCTCGTCCACGAGGCGGTGCACGCCCTGCACTCCCGTGGGCACGCCGTCGCGCACGTGCACCACCCCCGGCCCAAGGCGGATGAGTGAGAACGGGCCGGCCGGGCCGCGGGCTCGGGCCTTCCGACCGGCACGCGCTCGTGACCGGGTTCGCTGACCGGCTCGCCACCGGGCTGGGACCGGGCTGGACTGCGGTGGGGCGGTGGACCCCCTCCGGTCGTGACCCGGCCGAAGGCCGGGTCTGGGACATGGCCGGCGGCAGCTTGCACCGAACGCTGGAGTCCTTCCCGCACCTGCACCGGGCCGTCCTCACTCACCCCCATGGCCTGCAGCTCTACGTTCTCCCCCGGACACCGGACCTGGACAGTTTCATCGTCTCCGCCGTGCTCCCCCCGGTGTCTTCGAGCACGGTGGCGTCCAGCCTCCACCCGCGATCGGCGTAACGGGAGACCCCGTCCGGGCGGCGGCCGACGTCCGTCGTCGTCTTCTGCGCCCGTACCGCACGGCCGCGATGGTGGTGGCCCGCACCACCCGGTTCCGGGAGCACGACAAGATCGTGATCGGGCGAGGCGACGACGGACAGCCCTTGCTGAATACGGTTGCGCCGACGGCCGTGAGGGCCCTGCTCCACTCCGACGGCCGGTGGGCGCTGGATCCCGCAACCGGTCTGTGCCGACTCAGGTACGCGGAGCGGCATCCCGAGCCCGTCATCCAGCAGGCCGTCCTGCGCCTGCAAGTCCACCGCTTCGACATCGTCGTCGTGACCGGGACCCCGCTCAACACACCGCCCGGCAGCCGTACTCCCCCGCCGCCCGGCCCTCCCCCGCGGCTTCGCGGTGGGGAGAGCCCCGGCGGCCCGCTTCTCTAGGCATCCGCTCGGCCAGGGCCGGCCCTCGGTCCGTCCGCCGACTGCCTCATCCATCCCGTATCAGGAGATTGTTCTGGCCACCCGATCCTGCATCGCCCGACCGACCCCGACCGGCTTCGAGGGCATTTACGTCCACTGGGACGGCTACCCCACCCATCACCTGCCGCTTCTCCTCGCCGCCCACCAGTTCCGGTTCAAGGGCGACATTGAAGCGATGGCCCGCTTCCTTGTGGACTCCCCCGAGGTCAGCTGGGACCACCTCGGCGCGGACCTCCTCACCGACGCGCCGGAACCCGTACAGCAGCGCCTGGGCAACGGGTACGACGCGTGCCGCCCGACGACCGGCCTGGTCACGCTGGACGGCAGCCCCGTCCAGCGGATGACCTTCGACGAAGTATCCGCCCAGGAAAGCTGGCTGAGCTGGGCGTATGTCCTGCGTCCAGAGGGAGTCGAGGTCGCCAGCCTCCAGAACGGGCCTCGCGGTCTCGTCGTCGGCTGGGACGTGGACCCGCTCACCCCGTTCACCGACGACCCCGAACGCTGGCGCACACGCCCTGCCAGTCGCAGCCAGGCACCCACCACGACGGTCCGCAAAGCCGAACCCCGCGCGCAGGCCACGAAGTCGGCGACCCGCCGGTGAGCACCCGACCTCTCCGGAAGGCGCCCGACCCGACCACCGGCGAAGACCGAGGCCTCGACGTGCAGGGGGAGCAGCCGCCGATGGCGGCCGTACCCGGCAGCAGCGACCTGCGGCGCACTGCCCGTCTGGAGGCGGCCGACTACCTGGCGGCCCTGGACCTGCCGGGTCCGGGACAGAGCCTGCTGCCCTGGACCCAGGCGCTCGCGAACGCCGAGACCGCCGCGCAGTTCCACGTCGTCACCGACACGGTCATCGGCTCCGAGGGCGGTGCGCTGCTGGCCCTGCGTGACTTCCTGCGCGCTGCCGGTGCGTGGTGCGACGGCCATGGTCAGCGCGCCCTCGGTGACCGCTACCGCCGCACGAGCGAACTCCTCGACGTCGCCGACCGGCTCGCGTTCCAGCTGGGCGTCGACCAGCTCGCCGCCGCGCACCCAGGACCGGCCCCGGCCTGACCGTCGCAAGCCACAGCCCAGCTCGGCTTGCGACCGAGGACTTCACCCACACCTTGCACTGAAAGGACCGCCCCCTGCCTGCGGACCCGCCCCACCTGTACATCGGCTGGCACGAAGAGCACGGGTTCGTCGCCGCCTCCGGCCGGCCCCTGACCGACCATCTCAAGAACTGGGTCCTGGACCGCGTCCAGTTCGAACCCGTTCCGGGAACCAACCTGCACCGGCTCACCGAGCCGGTGCAGGACGGCCGCCGCCGCGCCCGGCAAGCCGTAGCAGCAATACGCGCCTTGGGCCTGCGTGTGCAGGCCGACTTCGCCCTCGACCCAGAGCTCACACCGGACCCGCCGCACCAGCAGCGGACGGCCACCCTTCACGAACACCGCTCGCGTATCGCGCAGGCCGCCAACTCCCGTTCCCCACAGCGAGACACGCCGCACACCACGCTGCCGTGCGCGCCCGCGGCATCGACACCCGCGGTCCCTCGGCCGGCCCCCGCCACGTCAGCGACCGGGCGCGGCAGGTAAGCGAGGCGCGCGAGCCCTTCGCCTTCGCTCCCGGCGAGCCCCACTCCGACTGACCCTGTGCGGCGCCGACAGGTCCGCCCAGCCTGCGGCGCCGCACCGCCACCGTTCCCGTATGCCTCCGACGGAAAGCCCTTCCCCTGTTGTCCCTGACCGATCCCCCGTCCGTCCCGCGGCCGCGCGCCACCTACGGTGCGGTACTGGGCAGTCGGCACGTTGCCCGTCTGCTCGGTGGCACCCTCATTGGGCGCCTGCCCAACGGCATGGTTCCCGTCGGACTTGCCCTGTGGATCACGGGCGTTGGCGGTTCCCTGGCCTTCGCAGGGATGCTCAGCGCCCTGTACGGACTGGCGTCCGGGCTGAGCCAGCCCGTCAAGGGGAGGCTGATGGACCGATTCGGTCAGACCCGCGTCTCCGGACCGGCAGTGATCCTCAATTCCTCCAGCCTGCTGGCCCTTCCGGTGATCGACGCGAGTGGGCATCCCGCGGTCGTCACCGCGGTAGTGGGTGTGGCCGGCCTGTGTACACCGCCGCTGGAAGCCGGTCTGCGTGCCCTGTGGCCGGCTGTCCTGGCCGATCCGGGCCGGCGGCGCATCGCTGTCAGCCTCGACACCGGCACCCAGGGGCTGCTCTACATCGTCGGCCCCCTGCTGGTGACCGCCCTCGCCGCCGCCCGCGGTCCCGGCCTCGCGCTCGTCACCACGGCCGTGCTCGGGCTGCTGGGCACCGTCATTGTCCTCACCGCGCCGCCGTCCCGACTCTGGCGCCCACCGACATCCCGCGGCGGCGAAGCCCACGGACGCCTGCTGTCCCCAGGGCTGTTGATGCTGCACCTGGCCCTCGCCGGTACCGGCTGCGCCATCGGCGCCATGAACGTGTGGTCCGTCGCGATGGCGGCCGGCCACCACATGGAGCTGCTGTCCGGTGCGATCCCCGCCGCGTTCTCTACGGGCAGCTTCCTCGGGGGCCTGCTCTACGGGCGCCGTGTCTGGCCTGGCTCGAGTGCGGCGCAGCTCCTCGTCGGTGCCGCGTGCTTCCTCACCGGATGGCTGCCGCTGCTCACCCTGCCCGGCCCGCGCGCTGCCGTCGCAGCCGTCGCGGTACCGGGGCTGTTCCTCACGGTGGTCGTCAGCTGTGCCTTCATGACCGTGGACTCGCTCGCCCCGCCGACGCGCACCACTGAGGCGTACGCGTGGCTGATCCTCTCCGTCGGCGTCGGCCAGGCCGCGGGCACCGCGCTCGCCGGCGCTCTCGCAGCGCACCCGCTCGCCGGAGCAGCGCTTCCTGCCGTCGGCGCCGCCGTGTCGCTGTCGTTCCTCACGGCTGCCCGCCGACGTCTCGCCCCCGCT
This sequence comes from Streptomyces sp. NPDC002104, assembly GCF_053593795.1. Taxonomy (NCBI): domain Bacteria; kingdom Bacillati; phylum Actinomycetota; class Actinomycetes; order Kitasatosporales; family Streptomycetaceae; genus Streptomyces; species Streptomyces sp. NPDC002104. The sequence continues at coordinate 65,433 of NZ_JBSFDF010000007.1, forward strand.
GGCGCGTCGCGCCGCCGGGGCCGGCACCGGCGAACCCGGGCCCGTGCCGCCCACAACTGACCTCATCCCCGCAAGGAGAAACACCTCTTCATGGCCGTACGTACTACCTGGACCGTCACTCACGCCTGCGGGCACGAGGTCGATCACAATCTCTCCGACCGCCCCGCCGACCGGCGTGCGGGATTCGCCCGATGGCTTTCCGGCCGCGACTGCACCGACTGCTGGAGGGCGAGCCGTACCAGCGACAACCTCAGCCGCGAGGAGTGGCTCGCCGCCCGGCGGGCTGCAGAGCAGGCCGCCGCGAAGGAGTGGGCCGAGCAGTTCGACATGCCGCCGCTCGACGGGCCCGAGCGTGCCCTGGAGTGGGGCGAGCGCAGTCGGCACCAGCTGGTCACCACCGCCTATACCGCTCTCGTTGTCGAAGGCACCTGGGATGACGCCGATTGGGCGGCCCTGGAGGAGAAGATCCGGTCCGTGACCCGCGCCGGCTGGTGGATCGACCAGCGTGACGCCGACGGTGTGGACGTTCCCGAACTCCTCGACGCCGCAGGTGACGACGACCGCGGTACCGAGAATCCATTCCGGTGACGAATTACGCGACAGCTATCACGGTATCCGTGAATTCGTAAATCCCGGATTCTCCGGACCATTGAAGTCATCCCCACCGCCGTCTCTGCCGCGTTCACGTGGAAGGAATCCTCCGTGCCCGAAGCCGCTCCCCGTCCCACTGCTCCGGCCGACACCCTCACCCCTGACCGGGACATCACCCACCGGCACTTCGCCCCGGGCGACCGCGTCGTGGTCCTAAAGGGGATCGCGGGCGACGAGCTCTGGGGGGACTCCATGACCGTCGTCACCCCGTCCTGGCACACACCCACCAACGAGGACGGCTGGCGGCTGCGTGACCCCAACGGCGGTCAGCACACGTTCGTCACCGCACACCCCCGCTATCTCGTCCATCTCAACCGCCGCTGCGCCGACTGCCTCATTTACCTGCGTGCCATGGAAAGGCTCATGGTGCGCAGGGCCAACGCGGACAGCACCGCCGTCGACTGCGGCTGGTACACCCTGACCGCCCTCGACCAGCTCGTCCACGTCGCCGACAGCTCGGGCCGCAGGTAGCCAGCGCCATGCCCCTGACCACCCGCATCGTCCATATCGGCCGCGATCCGCACTCCGACGAAGTCCTCGCCCGCGGAGGCGACGCCGAAGCCGAGTCCCTCCTTGAACGCAGCGGCTTCATCCCCATCCACCGAGGCCACGACCGGTACCACCGGCTTCCCCGGGGCCTGGAGCCGGACGAACAAGTCCGTCGGGCCCGACGCGCCGTCGCCCTGCTCAAGGCCGTCGGATATGCCCCGCAGCACGACCCCGACTTCGCCTCCGACGTCCGTGCCATGCACGACCTCACGCTGGGCGCCCAGGTCGCCGGACTCGCGGAGCACATTCGGGTTGCCCAACACAGCGAGTGGGCCACCGCCGCGATCACCGAGCTGGTGGCGCCCGACGACGGGATCCTGCCCGCCGTGGCCGAGGTTCTCCACTCCACGGCCGACTTCCTGCAAGGGCTCGGAGACGAAGCCGACCCGGCTCACGCCAACCGGATCCGCCACCTCGCCGATCAGCTCTCGGTCATCACCACCGAGGTGGGCGCCTACCGAAACCTGCTGGCCGACCGGCACACCGCCCACCCGCTTCGCCCCGCATGCACCGGAGTCGACCCCCTGGAAGCGGAAGCCTCCGTCACCTGCTCGTGCCCACCAGCACCGCCACCACCGACATCCGCCCGGCGCACCCGATGACCCCCCACTGAAACGGAGCACTCGCGCATGGCCAGCGACGTCACCACAGACAGCACCCACGCAGGGCATGTCCTCGGCGAGAACCACGCCGCGGCACAAATCAACATCGAACGCAGACACCGCGGGTGGAGCACGACCAGTCTCTCCGACCGGCTCAACCACAGCGGATGCCGAATGAACCCGTCGGCGGTGTGGCGGATCGAGAACGGCAAACGGCGTATCCACCTCGACGAGGCAATTGGATTCGCCCAGGTCTTCGGGATTGCCCTCACCGACCTCGTCAGCCCGCCAGAGCTATCCACCAAGGCCACAGAGCTGATCGAGGGTTTGGCTCGCGCCGAACGCGCCGTCCAGCAGGCCCAACCCACCCACCGGCAGGCAAGCGATCACCTGACCGCCTACCTCGCCAAACACCCTGACATCCACGAGTGGCCCGGCGCCCCGAACAACGAGTAGGGCACGCCCCCCCAGCTCCACCACCTGTCCTGCGCGAACCGCCTCCCCTCCACCCTCCCGAGATCCCCATGCCTTCCAACCCGCCCCGCACCGACCTCGGCGCCTTCGCCCACGCCCTCGCCGCCCGGCTTCCCGGCGACACCTGGACCACCACCTACGCCCGCCACGGCGAATACCCCGACCAGATCCGAACCACCAAAGAACTTTGGGACATCGGGGCCGTCGGATACGCCGCGACGAACTTCGTCCTGGGCCACGAGGCGGTCCTCGCCCGCGGCGATGGAGCCCGTCTGCTGATCTTCGATCGCCCCCTGTGCCGCCGCCAGTTCATGGTGGGCGCCCTGCAGCCGGAAGCCCACGACGACGCCTTCCACCTGGTGGCCGAACCCAACGGCCTCGCCATCCCCGCCGACCCCGCCCGTGCCGCGGCCCAAATCGCCCGCAGGCTGCTGCCCCGATACGAGACGGCACTCCGGCAGGTCCGGCACAACACAGCCCACCCGGTGCCCCGTCGGCCCGCACCTGCGGTGATCGCCGGGAACGTCAGCATCGCCTGGTATCCGGACGGTGCCGTCGGCGCCGTCACCGGCAGTCCCGAAGCCACCGGCCTCCTCTACATCCACGGCTTCCAGTACCACCCCTACCACCGCATGTTCCTGCTGCCCGCGTCCTACGGCGACCGGCAACAGCTCGCCCGCATCCAGGCCGTCTCGCAACGGCTGGCCCAGATCGGCGTCGGTGTCACGGTCCGCCCCGCCCCCACAGCGCCGAAGCCGACATCGCGGCCCGCCCGTCCCCCGGCCCCAGCCGTCGCGTCCCCCAGCCGCTGACCCACCACCCGAAGGAGTCCCCGTGGGCAATGTCGCCGATGAATCCGGCACCGATGTTGAGATCTACCGTCGGGCCTTCAACCCCGACACGATCCACGTCGTCAGCCGCACCGGAGCCCCCGAAGAACTGCTGGCCCTCCTCGACAGCGCCGGCCTCGAACGCAAGACCGAGAAGACCTCAGGCCCCGTCTACGTCTGGCACGAAACACCTCAGGGCCTGAGCGAAGAGGAGCAGAAGGGGCTGGTCACCCGCTCGATGCTCCCGGTGCTCATCGCCGACTACGACGTCAATATCGATCCGGACGTGTACGACGTGACCGCCTGGGCGAAGGCCATCTCCGAACACCGCTCGGCCCAGGCACAGGCGTCGGGTCCTCCAGCTCTTCCCCCCACCGGACCGGCCAGTCCCACAGCCCCTCGGTCCCGCTGACCTTCCTCTTCACCTGGCTGTCCCCGGCGTTTGAGGCCGGGGACAGCCCCCTCCTCGCCCAACCGGAGCACCACGATCCCGACGTCCCCGCCCACCCCGCCGCCGATCTCCGCCGCCCGCCGCCCACGCCTTGCCGTCTTCCTGCTCCGCCGGTACCTGCGTGCCGTGACCGCCTCGTCCTCCGGGCGCCACAACGTACTGGCCACCGGAGCCTTCGGCGTCCTGCACGAGTCCCGCCGGCGCACCGCCGGCCCCAACCGCACCGGAGGAACGTGACCCTCTACGACCCGCAGGCGCTCGTACGCCAAATCACCCAGGAGATCAGTCGGCTGACCGCCCACCTGGACTCCGCCGAACCGGCCGAAGCCGCCCAGGTACTCGCACAGGTGCTGGCTCCCGAGGGCATCCTCGACCAGGTCACCGACCTGATGGCCGCTGGCTCACGGTTCGCCCGGGACCGTGCCACCGTCGGCGCGCTGCCCGCGGAGGTCTGGCTGGCGATCGGCCGAGCCGCGAACGAACTCGCCGCTGTGAGCAACGACCTCGCCGAGCACACCGAAGACCTTCATCGTCTCGCCCGTCCGCCGGTCGTCGTCGGCATCCCGCCGGTCGCCTCGCCGCTCGTCGCGCGGAGGCACCGGTGAAGAAGCAATGGACAGGCTGGGGCCCGACGGCGGACCAGCCCGAGCAGCACTACCTCGTCGAGCCGCGGCACCTGGCCGGCGGCGGCGACTTCCGGTACGTGGCCGAGTATCTCCGCGCCTCCGGCTGGAAGGACCTCTCCCGTACCGGCGGGCCGATCGTCTTCGACAGCCCCGACCGGACCGTACGGATCGGCTTCGATCCGCACAGCATGCCGGGTGGCTGGACCGTCTCTGGTCAAGCCATCGGTGACCAGGCCGCCTGGCACGCCACCCTCACCACCACGGTGCCGGTGGAGGTCGTCGCCGGGTTCACCGACACCCTGACCAAGCCGCGCTCCGCCCATGCCCCCAACCCGTGGGCTCCGTTGGAGGAACACGGGTGGGAGACCGAGCGCGGCCAGCACTTCACCGCGGTATCCCCTGACCGGAACTGTTGGCTGCAGTTCCACCAGAACGAACCTGGCCAGGCTCACTGGTGGGCCGGTGCCCGCACGGAACACGGCCGGACCTGGGACGCCGTGTTCACCCCCACCACCCCGATGCACCTCGTCGAAGGCTTCTCGGCCGCGCTGGCCGACCCCACCCCGGTCATGCGTCCGCGCGGGAACATCCCCGCGACGAAGTGGGTCCGCACCACTTCCGTCTCCGTACGGCCCTCCCAGCTCGGGGCGTGGCAGCAGGCACGGATCACCGCCGCCCGCGCCACTACCTGGGCCCGCAACTCCTGGGCAGCAGCCCGCCCGGGTAGGCACGCCCCGGCCGCCAGCCCCTATGCGTCGGCCGGCGGCACACACCAGAGGCGTTAGCCCCAGAACTACGGCTCCCCCTTCGGTAAGGACTTTCATGCCCGGATCCGACTACGCCGACCTCACCCCCGACGACGTCCAGGAGGTCACCCGCACCCTGATCCGCCTCACCCGGTACATACGCAGCAACCCGGACGCCAACAGCTTGCTTCCCTATCTCGTACCGCTCGTTGACAAGTACGACGGCGCAGTGGCTCGCCTCTCCCAGGCGCTTGCCGAAGTCAACAGCTACTTCTACGGCAGGCCCGAACTCACCGGAGAAGCCGAGGACCTCGACCACCTGTGGGGCGTGTACAGCGATGCCTCCGAGTTCCTCCTGGAATACAACAAGCTCGACTGGCAGCTGGGCGCCATCCGTGCCGAGGTCGAACGGCAGGCCGCCGCTCCCAGCCGGCAGGCAGGAAGCACGTCCTGACAGTGACCGACCGGCAATTCGCCGTCTTCGCCTCCGACCACGAACACAAGCTCGGCTCGGCAATCAGCCCCCGCTACCTGGCCGGGCCCGGCGACCCCCGGCACATCACTCACGCCCTGCGCGCCGCCGGGTGGACGAACACCTCCGACCCGCTCCACCCGTCGATCACGATGACCAGCCCCGACTACGCCCACCACCTCAGCCTCAACCCCGCAAGCCATCACTACGCCTGGAAGATCAGCACCGAGTTCCTCCTTGGCTACTGGTCCGCAACCTTCAGCATCACCACCCCCGCGGAGATCGTGGCCGGCCTGACCGACGCCCTGATCCGTCCCGCGCCTGACGAAGCCGCGCCCACGGTCGTGGAGATCCTGACCGCCCGCGGCTGGGCGCACAGGACCAACGACGCCGGCTCCCAGACGCTGGTCTCACCGGACGGCATCGTCCAGGCCGAGCTGCGTGTCTCCGCCTTCCTCTGCGGATGGGAATTCGAGGCCGCACGCCATCACGGCGAGTACGGCCCCGAGGGGACGCTGTGGCGGGCCTACTTCAACGAGGACACCCCCACGCACCTCCTGGCCTCCGTCGCCGACGCCGTCTCCACGCCGACAGCCGTTCTGCGCAGCCGCTTCGAGATCGACGAGGGCCCCCACCTTGCGGTCGGCCCCGAATTCGCGATCGGCAGCGAGGTGCTCGCCGCGTACAAGGTGCGTTTGGCCCAGGCCCGTCTAACCCGTCCCCGCCCTGCGTCCCCCGCGGCCCGTGCTGTTGTCCCGGCTGCCGCGGACCGGACAGGCGCCCGCCCCTCCCGCTGACCTCGCCGACGTACCCAATGCCAAAAGGATCTGCCCCGTTGCCCATGCCCCCCGACGAAGCCCACCAGCACGCGCTCCGGCGGCTCGGCGCGTTCCTGCGGGAAGCCGAGGACACCCTCGACTCCTGGGACGAATACTCCGACCTGCACACCGACCCGGACGGATGGCCACACGACGAGACCGCCTACGGACGCCGGCAGAGCCACCGCGATGCCGACACCTGGCGGGCCTTCACCACCGTGCGCGACACCGCCGCGGCCATGCTCGATACCGCCGAAGCCCAGCTGAGCCGGATGCCCACCAGCAGTACTTCGCTGCGGCGGGGATGGCACCTGAAGGTCCTGCGCACCGCGCTCAAGGAGATCGACGCCCTTCAGTCCGAGTGGCTCGGCGTCCGCGACACCCTCCCGGTCAGCGCCCGCCCGGGCACCGAGCAGTACGACGAGCCGCTCGCCGAGCGAAACGCGGAGGCCTGGGCCTACCTCGACGCCTGGGCCCTCCACGGGCAATCCGTGATCGACATCGCCACCGCCGCCCGAGCCAAGCCCTCCCGGAAACCCGCGCCCCCTGCTCTGGCACCGGCCCCGCCCTCGACAGCGGACTCCACCGTCGGGCCGCGGCGGTGAGCCGGATACACGAGCCCTCCGTCGAGCAGGCCCTCGTCAGGCCTCGCTATCTCGCAGGACCCGGCGACCCGGCCTGGGTCACCGCCGCGCTCCACCGAGCCAGCGGATGGAGTTACGGGCACGACCCCCTTCTCGCCCGCGTTGTGCTGGCCAGCCCCGACCAGCAGGCCCTGCTCCGTCTCGAACCCGAGCCGGACCAGCCGTGGTGGGTCATCCGCCATGCCCGGACTGCCAGCACGCCGGCCTGGCAGGCGAGCTTCGGCGCCCGCACACCGGCCGAGATCATCGCCGCGTTCACCGACGCCCTCACCGACCCGGCGACTCCCTCGGCCGGCGGCAGCCCGTACGAACCACTGCGGGACGTCGGATGGCAGCCGGCCCGTGACCACAGCGGGTTCACCTCCCCTGACGGCATCGTGCAGGTCGAGCGCTTCACGGAGACCGGCTCCGGCACCTGGTTCATCGACGTGGCCATCAGCGGCGACCCTGTGGGGCTGATCTGGCGGGCACAGTTCGGGGCCGGAACCCCGGCGCACCTGATCTCGGCGGTCACTCGGGCCCTGGCCGATCCCTCACCGCTCCCCCGCGACCCCCAGCGTGCGCCCCCTCTGGGGCAGGGCCGCATGCAGACCGATATCCGGCAGCTGCCCGCTGCGGACGTGGCCTTCGCCCTGGAGCGACGTATCGACGCCCTCGTCTCCCGGAGCCCCGTCCCGTGCCGCCCTGCGGCCCCACCCGGACTTGCCGTACAGCCCCGGCCCCACCGCTCCCGCTGACCCAGCCCTCCCCCTTGGAACCGCCCTCTTGTCCAACTCCCCCAACTCCAGTGGTGACGGCTACGACATAGCCTTCAAGGCGCTCCTCGGCGCCATGGCCGTCATCGTCCCCCTGTCCACGCTGTCCTGGCTCGGCGGGAACACGCTCGCCTGGGTCAGCGGCACCGGATCCTGGGTTCCCTATCAGCCGGCCAACGCCCTCCTCCATCCCGACCTCCTGTGGCCGGACAGCGGTGAGACGGCGCTGTTGATCGCCACCCGGATCCTGCCCTCCGTGTTTCTCCTCGCGCTCGTCCTGACCGGCTTCGTCTGGTGGAGGCGCCACAACACGGGCGGCAGGAAGCGCAAGCGCGTCGCCGGGATGGCGAAGCGATCCGACATCGAGCCGCTTCTCGCTAAGGCGATCACCGCCAAGGCCCGCTCGCTGCGCCCCAGCCTGAAGGACGCGAAGGACATTGCCGCGAAGGACACCGGCATCCTGCTCGGCAACCTCCAGGGCAGCAGGCATGAAGTCCGCATGGGCTATGAGGACGTTGCCGTGGCGATCATGGCGCCGCGCTCCGGGAAAACCACGTGCCTGGCGATCCCCGCGATCCTGGCCGCCCCCGGCCCCGTGCTGCTCACCTCGAACAAAGCGGCGGGCGATGCTTTTACCACGACGTATGACGCCCGCGGCCAGGTCGGCCGGGTCTGGGCCATGGACCCGCAGCAGATCGCCCACACCGAGCGTGCCATGTGGTGGAACCCGCTCGCGGGCGCCAAGTCCCTTGAGGGCGCAGGCCGGTTGGCCGGGCACTTCCTCGCCGCCTCCGTGGACGCGAGCCAGCAGGGCGACTTCTGGTCCAAGGCCGGCAGCAACATCCTGTCGCAGCTCTTCCTCGCCGCTGCCCTCGACGAGCGGCCGATCACCGACGTCATGGCCTGGCTCGCCTTCCCCGCAGACCGCACCCCGCTGGACATCCTGCGCGACCACCGCTTCACCGCGGTAGCCTCCCAGCTCAAGGGCACCGTGGAGGGCCCGCCGGAGACCAGAGACGGGATCTACGAGACCGCGAGACAGTACGCGTCAGCCCTCCTGAACTCGGAGATCGCGGCCTGGGTCACCCCGCAGAAGGGCATCGCCGAATTCCAGCCGTCGGACTTCGTCACGGGCACCGACACCCTGTTCCTGCTCTCGAAGGACGGCGGTGGCGGCGCGAGCGCGCTGATCGCGGCATGCGCGGACTCAGTCATGCGGGCCGCAACCGCGGAAGCCGAGCGCGCCGGCGGACGCCTGGACCCGCCGATGCTGGCGATCCTGGACGAGGCCGCCAACGTGTGCAAGATCAGCGACCTCCCCGACCTGTACTCCCACCTGGGCTCCCGCGGGATCATCCCGATCACCATCCTCCAGTCCTACAGACAGGGGCAGAAGGTCTGGGGGGACGCCGGCATGGACGCCATGTGGTCCGCCTCAACGGTGAAGGTGATCGGTTCCGGCATCGACGACCCGGACTTCGCCGACAAGCTCAGCAGGCTGATCGGCGACCACGACGTCGAGACCAAGTCCACCTCCGTCTCCGACACCGGGAAGTCCACTTCCATCAGCATGCGGCAGGAACGAATCCTGCCCGCCGACGCGATCCGCGCCCTCCCCAAGGGCACCGCACTCTGCTTCGCCACCGGCATGCGCGCCGCCATGCTCGACCTGAGGCCCTGGTACCTGGAGCCCGGCGCCGACAGCCTGTCCGCCGCCTCCGCAGCCGCCTCGAGGGGGATCACCGCCCGCGCTGTCGCCAAGGCCGCTCCGAAGAAGACCGACTTCGGGCTGGCCGTATGAGAGACCTCATCGTGGACCTCTTCGCCGGTCCGGGTGGCTGGGGGCATGCCCTGCACGTCCTGGGTGTGCGCGACGTCGGCCTGGAGTGGGACGAATGGGCCTGCAAGACTCGCGCCGCAGCCGGGCAGACCACGATCCGCACCGACGTCGCGCTCTACCCGGTCCGGCCCTTCGTGGGGCGGACCCGCGGGCTGATAGCGAGCCCGCCCTGCCAGGCATGGAGCATGGCCGGCAAACGTCTCGGTCTTGTCGACCAGCCTCTCGTTCACCAGGCGGTCGCCGACCTCGCGGTCGGCCGCGACACCCGGCCCCAGCTGCTTGCCGCCTGCCAGGACCCGCGGTCGCTACTGGCCGCCGAGCCGATGCGATACCTCCACGCCCTCCACACCGTGGGCGAGCCGGAGTGGGTGCTGATGGAGGAGGTGCCCGACGTCGCACCGCTGTGGAAGCAGTACGCCGCCGTGCTGCGCACTTGGGGATTCTCCACCTGGAGCGGCATTCTGAACGCGGCCGACTACGGCGTACCGCAGACCAGGAGGCGGGCGATCCTGATCGCCTCCCGCACCCGTCGGGCCGCCCCGCCCGAACCTACGCACGCCAAGCTCGGCGAGCAGGAATCCCTCTTCGGGCCCGGCCGCCAGCGATGGGTATCCATGGCCGAAGCCCTGGGCTGGGGCCGCACGGACGGGCCCGTGCCCACTGTGTGTGCCGGCGGCGGACCCGGGGGCGGGCCCGAACCCTTCCCGTCCGGCTCCCGTAAGACGCTGTCCGACGCCCGCGACCGCGGCGCCTGGCAAAGCCCCCCGCCCCGCATGGAACCCTCCCGGAGCTCCAAGGCCAGCTCGCCGTGCAGGTGCCGGGGAGGAGCCCGGCCGTCGCCGCGTTGCACGGCCGGGCCGGGCTGGGTTCTGCGTAGCAACAGCCAGGCGAACGCGGCTGTCCGCCCCGTGACCGAGCCGGCCGCCACCTTGTTCTTCGGCAACCGCGCCAACGAATGCATCTGGACCACCCGCTCCACCACGGCTCTGTGCTCCGTCGCGGCGCCGGCCATCCGGATCACCGCCGAGGAGGCCGGGATCCTGCAATCCTTCCCGGCGGCCTACCCCTGGCAGGGCACCAAGGGCCAGCGCTTCTCCCAGATCGGCAACGCCGTCCCCCCGCTGCTCGCAGGGCACTTGATCGCCCCGCACGTGGAACGCATGCTCAACCGCGACGACTTCGTTCTGGCGGCGTGATGGCCGACCACGCCCGCGCCGCATCCGAGGAGGAGCCCCTCGGCGATCCGCCGCCGCTGCCGGTGGTCCACTACGCCGAGCAGGCCCTGCTCGGCGCCCTGCTCCTGGTACCCGACCGCCTGAAGACCATCGGCCCGCTCGAGCCCGAGCACTTCGCCAGCGCCGCCCACAGCAGCCTGTTCGCGGCGATGCGCACGGTGTCCCCGCCCACGCCTGAGGTCCACCGCACCAGCCCGGTATGGCCCAATCAGCTCCTCGCCGCCGCCCAGACCCGCGCCCTGACAGCCGCCTACCTGCACATCCTCATCAGCAACTGCCCCACAGACGCCCATGCCCCGGCCTATGCCCAGATGGTCCGCTCCGGACACGCCCGCCGCCTCCTGCGCCGGCACGCCGAGATCCTCTCCCAGGCCGCCCGCACCCCGGGGCCCGACCCGGCCGGAACGGTACTGGCCCGCGCCGACCAGCTCGCCGTCTACCTCGACGAGCTGGCCACGGCCTTCCCCTCTCACCCCGGGTCGATGCCCCGAACCCCGGAGGTACCCGGCCCGGCAGCCGAGGCGCCTGCGGAGGCGGAAGACGAGGAACGGATGCTGCTGGCCGCAGCGACCGCCCGCCCCGACGACCTGCCGCGGATGCGCTGGCTACACGAAAGCGACTTCACCGTCCCTGTGCACGCCGCCCTCTTCGCCTGCCTGACGGCCCTCGCCCGCAGAGGGGCGCCCGTGGACCCCATCACCCTGCTGTGGGAGGCCCAGCAACGCGGCCTGCTTCACGTGGGGTTCGGCCCTGACGAGGTCCTCGACCTGGTCTCCCATCCCGCCGGGGCTCCCGAGCACTGGGGCCAGAAGATCCTCCAGCGCGCCCTCCTCAGTCAAGCCGTCACGGTCGCCGCCCGGATCGCAACGCTGACGTCGGACGAGGCAACCTCCGTCCACCAACTGGCCACCGGCAGCCGCCGGGCACTCTCCGCACTGTCCTCCGTCCGGACCCGCTGGCACCACGCCACCAACGACCCTGGCGAGAAGCCCCCGTCTCGCCCGTCAGCCGCCCCGCGAACTCCGGCCGTACGAGCTGGCCCCGCCGCACGAACCCCAGCCCGGCCAGGCCGATGACCATTCCCGCCGCGACCGAAAGCCCCTCATGCCTCACGCCCCCGCCGACGCGCTCATCCGCTTCGCCCTCCACCCAGACCACCACCCGGCCGTCATCGCCACGACCTCCGGCTCCACGAGCGACGCCGCCCGCTCTCACCTGCACGACCTCGGCTTCCGCAACATCGGACCGGACACCATGGTCCTCGCCCGCATCGACCACGAGGAGCCGTACTACGCGAACACCGCAGCCAAGCAACTGAGTCGGTACGGCTTCACCGTCGAGATCGAGACGGCTCTCCAGGACGAGATCGACACGGAATGGACCTGGGGCAACTATCCCTTCCCCTGGTGCACCCGCGACGAAGTCCGCGAGGTAAGTGCCGGAGCCCAGCGCATCCACGACGACATCGCCGAAGGCCGCCTGATCATCCACGCGCACGCCAACGACGGGCACACGACCGTCGCCGTGGGCACGTACGCCACTGGCGTCCGCCGCCACGTCCACCTTCACGGAGAGAACCACGTCCGCCAAGTCGCCATGGCCTACGAGGACGAGACTGAGGCCGTGGCAGAGTTCCACAGGCTGTACACCGTCGCAGTCCGGCCCGGCCCCGCCCCGCTCACAGACCTCGAACAGAGCGTCCGCCGAGCCCTCCGCGGCGAGACCACACCGCCGACCAGGCTCCAGCTCACCGAAGCGCAGCCGGCCTCGCCGACGGTCGCCGGTCCCGGCGAACACAAGCGGTTCCTCAACGCCCTTTTCGAATCGAGCCAGCAGTGGGTCAAGCACCGTACCTGGAGCGACGAGACGACCATCGCCGTGCACGAGAGCCTCACAGTCCGGGTCGAGTTCGACCACGAGGCCCGCCATCGCACCGACATCACCTGGACGATCGCCGAGTACGACGGGCCCGTGGGCGAGAGGCTCTGGCGGGCGACCATCACTGCCGGCACCCCCGTCCCCCTCATCCACGCGATCATCGACCACCTCGACGTCCCGCTCCCGGTAGACGCAGCAGAGCCCCACGCTCCTCTGGAGGAGGCCGGCTGGTCCGCAGCAAGCCACCCGGCCCGCACGACGTGGTATGCCCCAACCCGCAGCGTCGCCTTCGAGTACCTGCCGCACGCGGCCGACGACCGGTGGACCGCCTTCGGCGGCGACGACGCGAACCGACCCGCCTGGGCCGTCCGCCTCTCCGCAGGCGTGCCCCACGACCTCCTCGTCCAGCTCGCCGCCGCAGTGGCCAAGGTCGCTTCGCCTCCGCCTTCCGTAACACGGCGGTCACCTCCCAACTCTCGCCTCCCCGCGCGTCCTCCCCAGCCGCGCGCCCGCCTCCACTGAGCCAGGCAACCACGAGACCGGACGGCTGGGGCTCACCCCGTCGTACTGCACGAAGAGGACCGCCTCCGCCAGGTCAGCCGCTCGTACGACAGCCTGCCCCAGGCACTCGACGACTTCGAACAGCTCTACGGGGCGACAGTTCAGAGAGCGTCGGCTCCCTCCACGGACACCGAGACGGCGGCCGCGGCCGCCCTGAGCCCTCTACCGACAACCCTGCCGGAAGCCAAACCTGCGACTCAGGAACTGCCCGCCGAGCCCGTCGTAGAGACCATGCCCGTCTACGCCGCCGATCCGGGCGACCACGAGAAGGTCCTGGAGGCCTTCTTCGAGGAGCATCGCGACGGGAGAAGGCATGCACCTGGAGCGACGAGACCACCCTCGCGAACCACGAGACACAGACCCTGCGCGCCTAGTGGACCCTGGCCGCGTACGACTCCCCTGTCAGCGACCGGGGCGGGCGTCGCAATGCAGCGGGCTCGACATCGTTATGCAGCTCTTCCAGCCGCCCCCTGCGGGAAAGCCGAGAGATTCTAGCGAGTCCACAGTGCCCCTGAGGGTGTTTCCTGAAAATCAGCTGGGCAGGCCGTCCAACTCCGGCCATTCACCATCCACTCCCACACCTTTAATATGATCACCTTACTTCAAGCTTTCAGCGCTACTGAGAACGCTCTTTCGAGGGACAGCGGAGCCCCCTTGCGGGGGTCTAGCATTCAGTCCGGTCTCGCCGGTCCGTGAAATTTTCACGGCGGCGCGAAAGTTGGGCATTCAGGTGGGTTGTCAGCGCACGGAACCAGGCCGTCAGCGCTGGCCAGGAAGCGTATGAGAGGGCATCAATATGATGGGACTGCACAACGGCGTGGCTGCCGGGTCGCTGGTTGGCATCCGGTGGGTCAAGGCGTCTGCGAGCGACGGCCTTAACGACTGCGTCGAGGTTGCCGAGGTTGGTGAAAGCGTCGCGATGCGCAATTCGCGCGACCCCGAGGGACCCGCTCTGATCTTCACCAGGTCGGAGCTGGCCGCGTTCGTCGACGGAGCTTCCAAGGGAGAATTCGACGCCATGACTGTCTGAAACACCCCGGCCACGGGTTGCAACGGCATATTCGGGCCGTCCATCATCTGATTGCATGGGCAGCAAGAGGCTGCCCGCGGTCAGGGAGTTAGATTTGCCCCGTCACCTCGCCTCGCTGCCAGGCCCCGACGGCAAGAAACCGCGGCGGTCCGCTCATCCTCTGGAGCGGGCCGTCGCGGACATGCTGCAGAAGTTCCGTAACGGGCAGCCGCAGGCCGAGGTCCTGGCGGCGGTGCCGGAGATCGGTTCGGTGCCGACACTGAGCCGCTACGAGAACGCCGGCGTGGAGATGAAGCCCGAGAAGGTCGTCGCCCTGCTCCGTTACTACCGCGCGCCGCAGAAGGACATTGAAGAGGCACTGGACTGTCTGAGCCGGGCGAAGCAGATGCCGGGCTGGACTCCGCCGCCCGGCACCGCCGAAGCGTTCCGCGCTCTGTCCGCGGTGGAGTCGTGCGCCAAGGTCATCAGGGCTTACCACGAGTCCAGCATCCCCGGCATGCTGCAGACGCGGGCCTACGCCAAAGAGCTCATGCGGGAATTCAGCCGGACGCAGCGCGACGCCACCCTGCAGCAGAAGCTCCAGACGGAGATCGATGAGCGCCTCGAGTTCCGGATGCGGCGTCAGGCCCTCCTTGACGGGGACAACGCCCCCGTCTACGAGGCCATCATCGCCGAGGCCGCGCTCCTCACCCAGCGGGGCGGGCCGCGCGTCCACCGGGAGCAGCTGAGGCACCTGTACAACGTGGCGGAGAACAAGCCCGGGGTACGCCTGCGCATCCTGCCCGGCTCGGCGCCCAGCGCCGGTTCGGCCCTGCACAACGCCATGACGCTGATCAAGCCGTATGACGATGAGAGGGGCCGGGTCGTCTACCTGGAGAACAGGAACCGGGGCGGCGAACTGATCACTGACGAGGCCGAGGTCGAGGCCTACATGCAGTCACTGAACGAGCTGTGGGTGGATGCTGGCGAGAAGCCGGACACCATGAAGTTGCTCCAGCGCTACATCGACCAGCTCAACGACTGAGTCCGCCGCCTCAGGCCCTACTTGATGAGAGCGACTCCGCCGTACTCGATCCACTCCTTGCTGTTCTGGCGTGGCGCGAGATCGCTGTCGGGACGCCAGAGGGAGACTTCTACCGGCTCCTGCTTCGGCACCTCCAGCAGTTCGAGCTGGTCGAAGAAGCGCGTCACCTCGCTGAGTGAGCGGACTTCGCCCCAGTTGCCGCCGGTGACGTCGTCCATGAAACCGGTGATCTCAGCGCGCAGGTCCGGGTCGTCGCTGGCCAGTTGGGAGATCACCATGTAGCTGCCGGCGGGCAGTCGTTGGGCGACCCGCCGGACCAGGCCCCACGGATCGTCGGTGTCCCGAATGCAGTGCAGCACGGAGACGAACAGCGCCGCGACCGGCTGGTCTCCTCGGAGGAGCCGCTGCACCCACGGTGATTCGAAGATCTGGTCTGTCGCCCGCATGTCCATCTCCAGGACGGCGGTGGTCGACGGGTCCTCGGCCAGGCTCATCCTGCCGTGCGCCGACACGACGGGGTCGTTGTCGATGTAGACGACTTCGCACGACGGGTCCACCGCTTGCGCCACCTCGTGGACGTTCGGACTGGTCGGCAGGCCCGAGCCGTGATCGAGGAAGCGGCGCACCCCTCGCTCTTGGGCAAGATATCGGACTGCTCGGACGAGGAACGCGCGGTTGACAAGGGCGAGGTCTTTGGTGCTCGGCGCGATTCGCAGCAATTCTTCGCAGGCGTCCCGGTCGACCTTGTAGTTGTCGGTCCCACCGAGAAGATGGTCATACATTCTCGCGACGCTGGGTTTGCTGAAATCAAGAATGAGAGGCTCCCCACGCTCCCGGCCACACGTATCCCATCGATACGCCAGCCCTCCGAAGGTAGAGATCACATGCTAGGAGGACGGTCCGCTCCAGGGCTACCCGCAGCCACCAACGAGCGAAACGCGTTCGGAGCCAATTTGCCACGGAACTGACGTGAAACACTCCGGCGCACACCACCGCAGGTCAGACGGCATCCGACCCGGGCATATGCCGACCCGCATTGGGGCGGGCGGCGTTCCTCAGCGCCGTGCTGCGCAGCAGCTCGAAGCCAGCGGACGACAGGCCCATGGCCTGGCCGCCGTCGGCGGCTGAGCATCCGAGCCGGTGACGCAGGACCAACGCATCCGCCTCTTCGGCACGAAGATCCTCGTACAGGGCTCGGATTCCCTCCGTTCGATGGGGTGCGAGGGCGTCCGTCAGGAGCGTCCAGGCATAGCCAGAAGGTGACGCGCTCCGCAGCGCCGCGGACCACTTGGCCCCCACCTGCTCCAGGACGGCCCGCGCGACGTCGCGCCCGACGGGCGTGCTCCCGGTGACGGCCGTCGCGAACCGCGAGTAGACCGGCCAGTGTTCACGGCAGAAGACCGTATAAGCAGTCACAGCACAGCGGCGGCCCGGGTCTTCGCCGCAGGGACTACCCGCCCTGCCAACACGTTCGTCGTGTGCTCTCAGCATCGGATGGCTGGAGCGTGGTTGCATGCTTGTCACCTCGTTCCCGGGCCGGGCCGCGGGGCAGCAGCGGGCGGCTCGAGGCAGTCGGGTTTCGCGAGGGCTCCTGGTGGGTCAGGTGGTCGGCCGCCGCACGGACAGTGCGGCGGCCGGGGCGGGAGCCAGGTCAGCGCAGGCGGCGGACCTTAAGGAACACCAGGCCGCTACGGTCGGTGCAGACGGCGACCGAGACGGTAAGCAGAACCTGGGTGGGGATCGACTCCGGCCTGAAAAGGGACGTGACGATCACGCCGGCCATCAGCGCGGTGCCGAGGCGAAGCCGGAGCAGAAGAACACTCTCCACGGCCGTTTGCAGGATGCTGGAGATCGGAATGCTAACCTCTGGCACCGCCGGAAGGGCGCTCGCGAGCTTTCGGCGGACGTGCTGGATCATCGACTTTCTCCTTAGGTCGTCATGCACTGGTCCGGCACGGATGGAGGGGCTTCGAGGCAGACGCCAATCGATCTCGAAGCCCCTTTTCCGTTCCTGTCCGGACAGTAGCCGCATGATCTGACCAGCAAAAATCCCCGATAGCCGTGAAAACGGAACAGGGAACTCCCGATATTGGGCGCGCAGCCGGCCAGGCGACGCGCCGTTTCGACCAAAAAGGGAAGCGGACGGCGCAAAAGCGGAAGTCAGCGATCGAACCTACCGCGGAAGCCTGCACGCTGGCGTGAAATCCGGCGCGCGCCACCGGCCAGCGCTATCACTCTTTAGGGTGAAGTTGTTCGGCTCTCCTGACAGGCTGCAGCAGCCCAGGCTTCCAACGCGAAATCCGGTTTGCAAATCTGCCGGGCGAGTTCGAGGAGAAGGCTCAGGCCTCGGCGAGATCACGCTCCCGCTGGGCTCCTCCACGCCTTCGGCCGTCGGGGCAGTTCGGCTGGGTCGAGCACACAGATCACCCGGCCGCTCGCCGACGTCGGACGGCAGCCGGTCATCGACGGCGGCGGGGCACCTGAACCGGACCCGCCGCCTTGACGAAACCTCTCGACCGACCGCGGCCACGCTTCCCGACCGGCCGCCGGCATCCAAACCAGTGGCACGACCCGCTTACCGCCAGACCCCGGAACGGGACCCGCAAGAACCGACCGCAACCCGCAACTGCCCCCACTGCCAGCAGCCGGAACCGGCTGGCTGTGTCCCGAGCCCTCGAGAACATCGACCCGCGGCCAATCAATCCGCCTTCCGACGCCGTTGTCACCGGACATCTGCAAGCTATTGGAGCCCAGGCGCTTCCCCGGAGTCCGCCGAAATTCGCAGTGATCACCCCGTCATGTCCCCTACCCTGCCGGACACCAGCAGCCCCTCATGACGAGGACTCCCCGATGACGAGCAGCCCTGCCGTACGCCCAGAGATCATCGACTTCTACACTCGCTCCGACGAAGCCACGCGGCTGTACACCACCGCCACGGGCACCTTGGAACTTGCACGCACCCGCGAGTTACTCCGCCGCCACCTCCCGCCCGCTCCGGCCCGCGTCCTTGACGTCGGTGGTGGCCCCGGGACACACGCCCGCTGGCTCGCCGAAGACGGCTACACCGTGCACGTCGTGGACCCCGTACCCAAGCACGTCGACCAGGCCGCCGCCCTCGACGGAGTGACAGCCGAACTGGGCGACGCCCGCCACCTCACCGCCGCAGCCGGCACGTACGACGTAGTACTGCTCCTCGGCCCCCTCTACCACCTTCACGACAAGGCCGACCGGCTCTCCGCACTGACCGAAGCAGCCCGCGTGGTCCGGCTGGGAGGCCTCGTCGCCGCAGCCGCGATCTCCCGCTACTCCCCGCTCCTGGACTACATGGCCACCACCGGCATCACCGAGCCCGCCATCCAGGACGGAGTGCG
The DNA here is from genome assembly GCF_053593795.1 of Streptomyces sp. NPDC002104. Classification (NCBI taxonomy): domain Bacteria; kingdom Bacillati; phylum Actinomycetota; class Actinomycetes; order Kitasatosporales; family Streptomycetaceae; genus Streptomyces; species Streptomyces sp. NPDC002104. Next base: position 83,990 of record NZ_JBSFDF010000007.1, read on the forward strand.
CGACACCCTCGACCAGGGGCGCTATGCCGGCCAGCGCGGCTTCACCGTCGCCTACTTCCAGACCTCGGCCGAGCTCCGCGCCGAGGTCACCGAGGCCGGACTCACCGACCCCACCATCTACGGAATCGAAGGACCCGGCTGGGTCGCGGTCAAGGCCATCGAGAAGTACACCGACACCAACCTCTTGGGCACGGCGATGTACGACGCAGCCCTCGCCGCGGCCCGCCTCGCGGAACCGCACCCTGCGCTCACCGACGCCTCTGCCCACGTTCTGGCCGTCAGCCGAGGCTGACCGGTCTACGGTTCCTCGTGGTCGAGGTTGGGCACGGATCAGAACGACCGCCATCGGCCCGAGGCCGCCGGACGGTGCGCCGTGCAGGCCATGGTTCACACGCGCTACGTTCAATGACACAACGACTACTTAGCCCTGGGGCTGGCGTCCCTCGGTGAATATCACGCCATGCAGGAATTCGGAAATCCCGAATTCTCCGCATCATTGAAGGACACCGCCACCCGTCCTGACCATCTCCACGCAAGGAGGCCCGCCTACGACTCCAAGCACCAGTACATCCCCCAAGCCGTCGCGACGGGACACGCTCGACCGCGATCTCAGGCAGCCTCGTAGCTCATCCGGAGCAGCGGCTCGGCGCGACGCACATCGTCCTCCGCCCGAAGACGGACCTCGACGTCACCAGTGCCGTGGTGGCCGATCTGGCTGACGTCTCGAGTGAATCCCCCAACGAGGTCTACGTCCTTGGGGTCCAGACGGAGGGTGACCACGACCTCCTGCTGGTGGGCGTGACTGACGCACGCGAAGTTCCGCAGCCGCCGGTAGGCGCGGTACTGCTTGCGGTCGACGCTGCTCACATCCTCCCCCAGCCCCTGCAGCAGTTCATCGAGCGTGCTCCGCAGCCTGGCTGTGGGGTCCTCACGCATGCTTGCTGACGTGACCGGCTGCCGACGCCCCCGTTCGCGGCGCTCCTGAGCCCCGGCCGTCCCTTTGCCCACCGGTTCGAGGGCGAGAAGCCCTGAACCGAAGTAGCTGTAACGGACGAGGTCGATGGTGCGACGGATCTCGCGCACGGCGTGAAGGTCGTAACGGGAGTAGTCCTCAGCGACGCAGATCAACCGAGGGCTACTCCACAGCACTTGGGAAGCGACTTCCGCCCCGAGCCGCTCGCGGACCAACTGTTGGAACTCCGCCCGGTGGTCGGCTAGCCACGCCAGGTAGAACAACCCCTGGGTTATGACGCCGGCGTCGCGACCCCGCTTGTACTCGACCACGACCGGCGAACCGTTCTCGTCAAGGCCCAGAGAGTCGATCCGGCCGCGATGAACCGGTCCGGTGCTGTACTCGCTAGCCAGGAACCGGACCCCCAGCATGGCCTCCATGTTCGCCTCGACCACGTCCTGCAGGTGACGCTCCACCTCTGCCGGCCGTGCGGCGATCTCCACCGCGCTCCCCCCGGCCACGTCGAACAGCCTCAGCCCCGACACCCCCCATAGCTCGTGCTCCGCAGGCCTCAACGGCGAGGAAGCCCGGATTGTTTCCGTCGGAGCCGTCGGGGTTGTGAGGATCCTGTGAGAGTGGCATCGACCTAACAGCCGGACGCCTCCCCAACCGCATCCGTGGCGCCTGGTTGGAACGGTGGAAGCAGGGATCGCGCTACGAGCTCCCCCGCGCTCGCCCACTGGGCAGAACAGGCGCCAGGCAGGCGCCCACTCCACCCTCCGCAACACAGGAGGGGAGACAGTCGACCACGCGAGCCTCCCGGGGCTCTTCACGGGCCAAGCCCGGGCAGATTTCCAGCGTGCTCACGGGACTGCCTGGCGACCGCACGGCGCAGTCCAGCAGACGAGATTGAACTACGACACCCACCGCCTTCCGACGCCCCCCGGGGAGGTGGTCCGAGGCCGCCGAACTGCCCCTCAATCCACCTGACCCCCCGTCAGAACGAGCGTCAAATGAGCGTCACGAGCGTCATTTCAGCGTCAAGATATCGCCCGTAACGCCCACAGTGCACATAATGCACATCGGCAAACCCGCAGGTCAGGCGCCCTTCGCCACCGGCTCAAGGATCGCCACGCACTCCACGTGGTGGGTCATCGGGAAGAGGTCGAAGGCGCGCAGGGTGCGGACCTTGTAGCCCGCCTCCTTGAAGTAGCCGAGGTCGCGGGCCAGGGCCGCCGGGTCGCAGGCCACGTAGGCGATGCGGCGCGGGGTGAGGCCGGCGACCTGGCGGACCGTCTGCTTGCCCGCGCCCGCGCGGGGCGGGTCCAGGACGACCAGGTCGCATTCCGTGATGCCGGTCTTCGGGAGGATCGCCTCGACCTTGCCCTGCTCGATGCGGATGCGCGGGAAGTCGGCCAGGTTGTGCCGGGCGTCCTCGACCGCGCGCTTCGTCGACTCGATGCCGAGGACGGCGCCCGTCTCGCCGAGGCGCTCGGCCAGGGCGCCCGCGAAGATGCCGACGCCGCAGTAGAGGTCGAGGGCCATCTCGCCCTTGCGCGGCATCAGGCCCTGCATGACGGCCTTGATCAGGGTGTCCGCGGCCTGCGGGTGGACCTGCCAGAAGCCGCCCATGCCGACGCGGTACGTACGGCCGTCCGCGCGCTCGCGCACGAAGGGGCGGCCGTGGACGCGGTGGACCCCGCCGTCCTTCTCCTCGACGCGCAGGACCGAGACGGGCTTGTCGAGTTCGACGAGGGGGAGGCGGCCGCCGGGGCGGGGGGTCAGGACGACCTGGCGGTCGCCCGAGCCGGTGGCGGCGATGGCCTCGACGGTGGCCATCTGGGGCCAGTCCTGCTGCTCGATGCCGAGCTCGCTGACGCCGGGCGCCGCGATCATGCAGTGGTCGATCGGCTCGATGTCGTGCGAGCGGTGCTTGCGCAGGCCGACGACGCCGTCCTCGTCGATGGCGTACTGGACGCGGGTGCGCCACTGCGGGACCTGCCCGGCGGGCACCTTGTCGCCCTCGGCCGGCATGACCGTACCGTCCCAGCCGGCCTGCTCCGGGGTGAGCCCGGCGAGGCGCAGCAGCTGCTCGGCGACGACCTCGCCCTTGAGCCGGCGCTGGGCGCCCGGCTTGGCGTGCTGCCAGTCGCAGCCGCCGCACTTGCCGGGGCCGGCGTACGGGCAGGGGGCCGGGGTGCGGTCCTTCGAGGGGTCGAGGACGGTGATGGCGTCGGCGCGCAGGAAGCGGGAGTCGGCGTCGCCCTCGGTGACCTTCGCGATGACCTTCTCGCCCGGCAGGGTGTGCCGGACGAACAGGACCCGGCCCTCGGCGGTCCGGGCGATGCAGTGCCCGCCGTGCGCGACGGGGCCGACCTCGACCTCGTACTCCTCTCCCACCAGTGACTGCTTCTCGTTCTGCTCGCTCGTCATGGTGGGGAGACTCCAAGGAGATGTGGATCGGAAGATCGGATCGCAGGATCGGATCGGATCAAGAGGAACGGCCGGACGACCGACCCACCAGTTTACGTGGATCTCGTCCGGCCGTTCGCCACCCCGATGGGCGGCCCGCGGAGCTACTTCCCCGCCGGGTCCTTCGGGCGCGGACGCGGGGTGTCGACCGGACCGCGGCGCACGGCGCCCGGGGCGTTCCACTCCGCGCGCTTCTTCGCCCGCTTCTTCGCGAGCTCCGAGGACTCCAGCTGGTAGGGCACCGAGGTGACCATCACGCCGGGGGTGAAGAGCAGGCGGCCCTTGAGGCGCAGCGCGCTCTGGTTGTGCAGGAGGTGTTCGTACCAGCGGCCGACGACGTACTCCGGGATGTACACGCTGACGGCGTCGCGCGGGTTCTCGCTGCGCAGGCCCTTCACGTACTCGACGACCGGGCGGGTGATCTCGCGGTACGGGGAGTCGAGGATCTTGAGCGGGACGTTGATGCCGCGCCGCTCCCACTCCTCGCGCAGGGCCTTGGTCTCGGCCGGGTCGACGCTGATGCTGAGCGCCTCCAGCCGGTCCGAGCGGGTCAGCTTGGCGAAGGCCAGGGCCCGCAGGGTGGGCTTGTGGACCTTGGAGACCAGGACGATGGAGTGGACGCGCGAGGGGCGCACGCTGTCGTCGCTCGGGCCCTCGGCTGCGGCGATCTCCTCGGCGACCCGGTCGTAGTGCTTACGGATCGCGGTCATCGTTCCGTAGAAGATGACCATGCCCAGCAGGGCGACCCAGGCGCCGTGGGTGAACTTCGTGGCCAGGACGACGACCAGCACCATGCCGGTGAAGAAGGCGCCGAAGGTGTTGATCGCCCGGGACCGGTGCATGCGGCGGCGGGCGGCCGGGTCGCGCTCGGCGCGCAGGTGGCGGTTCCAGTGCCGGACCATGCCGATCTGGCTCAGCGTGAAGGAGACGAAGACGCCGACGATGTAGAGCTGGATCAGCTTCGTCGAGTCGGCGTCGTAGATCCACACCAGCAGCATCGCGGCGCCCGCGAGGAGCACGATGCCGTTGGAGAAGGCGAGGCGGTCGCCGCGGGTGTGCAGCTGGCGCGGCAGGTAGCGGTCCTGGGCGAGGATCGAGCCGAGCAGCGGGAAGCCGTTGTACGCGGTGTTCGCGGCGAGGAACAGAACCAGCGCGGTGGCCGCGGCGAGCACGATGAACAGGAAGCTGCCGTTGCCGAAGACGGCCTCGGCGACCTGGGAGATGACCGGGTGCTGGACGAAGCCGGGGCCGACCGGGACGCCGTTCTCCAGCAGGTCGGTGGCGGGCTTCTCCGCCATCTTGACGTCGGTCGCCATGGCCAGGCCGATGATCCCGCAGAACATGGTGACGGCCAGGGCGCCCATGAGGGCGAGGGTGGTGGCCGCGTTCTTGCTCTTGGGCTTGCGGAAGGCCGGCACGCCGTTGCTGATGGCCTCGACGCCGGTGAGCGCGGCGCAGCCGGAGGAGAAGGCGCGCAGCAGCAGGAAGACCAGTGCGAAGCCGGCGAGCCCCTGGTGTTCGGGTTTGATCTCCAGGGCGGAGGTCGGGGCCTCCATGGTGTCGCCCATGACCAGGCCGCGCCAGGCACCCCAGGCGATCATCACGAAGACGGCGCCGACGAACACGTAGGTCGGGATCGCGAAGAGATTTCCGGATTCCTTCACCCCGCGCAGATTCATCAGCGTGAGGAGCAGAATCATGATCATCGCGGAGAGCACTTTGTGCTCGATGACGAAATCGACGGCGGAGCCGAGGTTCTCGACACCGGAGGAGATCGACACGGCGACCGTGAGGACGTAGTCGACGAGCAGGGCGCTCGCGACGGTGAGACCGGCCTTGGGCCCGAGGTTGGTGTTGGCGACCTCGTAGTCACCGCCGCCGCTGGGGTAGGCGTGGACGTTCTGCCGGTAGGAGGCGACCACGGTGAACATCAGCACCACGACCGCGACGGCGATCCAGGGGCTGAAGTGGTACGCCGACACGCCCGCGATCGACAGGACCAGCAGAACCTCACCGGGGGCATATGCCACCGAGGAGAGCGGGTCGGACGCGAACACGGGGAGGGCGATCCGCTTGGGAAGGAGGGTTTCCCCGAGGCGGTCGCTGCGTAGCGCCCGGCCGATCAGGATCCGTTTGGGCACGTCGGTCAGTTTGGACACGCAGAGGATCGTAAGCGTTCGAAATCGGCCTGACGAACCCCCCACCCCTATGGAACGTGAAGTCCCACCTCATCCAGGGCAAAGGAGCGCCGCATCCAGGGCAAAGGAGCGCCGCCGACCGTGCAAAGCGGCACACTGGTGACCGCCCGTGTGTAGCTTGGGCCATGGTCTGAGACCCTGTTAAGCCAGAGCAGCAATGAGGCTGGAATCCAGCGAGCCGCTGACAGCCGGAAGGACGGCCGTGCACATCGTCATTATGGGCTGCGGAAGAGTGGGCTCCGCCCTCGCGCAGACCCTGGAACAGCAGGGGCATACGGTCGCGGTCATCGACCAGGACCCCACCGCATTCCGCCGGCTGGGAGCCGGATTCGGTGGCCGTCGCGTCACCGGGGTCGGCTTCGACCAGGACACGCTGCGTGAGGCCGGCATCGAGGAGGCGGGCGCCTTCGCCGCGGTGAGCAGTGGTGACAATTCCAACATCATCGCCGCCCGGGTGGCCCGTGAGATGTTCGGCGTCGAGAACGTCGCCGCCCGCATCTACGACCCCAAGCGCGCCGAGGTCTACCAGCGCCTGGGCATCCCCACCGTCGCCACCGTGCGCTGGACGGCCGACCAGATGCTCCGCCGGCTGCTGCCCTCGGGCGCCGAGCCGCTGTGGCGCGACCCGAGCGGCGGTGTCCAGCTCGCGGAGGTGCACACCTCCGCGGCCTGGATCGGCCAGAAGGTCAGCCGGCTGCAGGAGGAGACCGGCGTCCGCGTGGCCTTCCTCACCCGGCTGGGCGAGGCCATGCTGCCGACGTCGGCGACCGTCCTCCAGGAGGGCGACCTCGTCCACGTGATGATGCGCACGGACGAGATCGACAAGGTGGAGGCCGCCTTCGCCGAGGGTCCTGAGGAGGCACACGCATGAGGGTCGCGATCGCCGGAGCCGGCGCGGTGGGCCGTTCCATCGCGGGCGAGCTCCTGGAGAACGGCCACGAGGTGCTCCTCGTGGACAAGGCCCCGACCGCCATCTCGGTGGAGCGGGTGCCGCAGGCCGAGTGGCTGCTGGCCGACGCCTGCGAGATCACCTCGCTCGACGAGGCGGCGCTCCAGCGCTGCAACGTGGTCATCGCCGCGACCGGCGACGACAAGGTCAACCTGGTCGTCTCGCTGCTCGCCAAGACCGAGTACGGGGTGCCCCGGGTCGTGGCGCGGGTGAACAACCCGAAGAACGAGTGGCTCTTCAACGAGTCCTGGGGCGTCGACGTCGCCGTCTCCACGCCGCGCCTGATGTCGGCGCTGGTCGAGGAGGCCGTCAGCGTCGGTGACCTGGTCCGGCTGCTGCGCTTCAGCCACGGCGACGCCAACCTCGTCGAGCTGACCCTGCCCGCCGACTCCCAGGTCGCGGGCAAGCAGATCAGCGAGATCACCTGGCCCGAGGACACCTCGCTGGTCACGATCATCCGCGGCAACCGGGTCCTGACCCCGCACGGCGAGGAGACCCTGGAGCCGGGCGACGAGCTCCTCTTCGTGGCCGCCCAGGCCCGCGAGGAACAGCTGGAGGACCTCCTCCAGGCCGCGGACTAGCCCGCGGCCCGCTGAACGCCCGAAGGGGCGGCCGACCACCACGGTCGGCCGCCCCTTCGCGCATCCCGAGGAGTACGCGCCGACGTGCCCCCGGCCGGAAACGGGGAAGGGGCCGCAGCCGGCGTGCGGCTGCGGCCCCCTCGTGCCTCCGGTACGACGGGTCAGGCGGGTCAGGCGGGTCAGGCAGGTCAGGCAGGTCAGGCAGGTCAGGCGGGTCGACGGGTCCAGCGGGTCGACGGGTCAGGCCCCCGGGCCCCCCGCCGCCTTGGCGGCCTTCGCGGCGGCCTTCGCCGCCTTCTCCGCGGCCTCCTCGGCCTCCCACTCCGCGATCACGTTGATCGGCGGCGGGGCCTGCGCCAGGAAGAGCCAGGTGAAGTACACCGCGAGCACCATCGGCGGCAGCTTCAGCGCGATCAGCACCCAGCCGAGCTGCGTCGCGTCGCCCCACCAGTACAGCGGGAAGAGGATCGCGTACTTCGCGAGGAAGATCAGGCCCCAGGCCAGGCTGGCCTTGACGTACGCCTTCTTGCGCCCGGGGTTGCGCGTGCGCCAGGACAGGTTCTCCTTGAAGACCGGTCCCAGGATCACGCCCAGCAGCGGGAAGCCCACCAGCGCGGAGAGCGTGAAGGCCACGCCCAGGCCGGCGCCGTAGATCATGCCGGGCAGGTAGAAGCCCTTCGCGCTGCCCGTGAACAGGGCGAAGGCCACGCCCACGCCCACGCCGAAGACCCCGCTGAAGGCGTGCTTGACGGTGTCCTTGCGCAGCAGCCGCACGATCACCAGCAGGACCGCGACCGCGCCCGCCGCGATGGCGGACAGCTTCACGTCCTTGTTGATCGTGTAGATCATCACGAAGAGCAGGCCGGGGAGCATCGTCTCCACGGTGCCCCGGATGCCGCCGAAGGCGTCGAAGAGGGCCGCTTGCGTCACGGCCTTCTGGTCCGCCGACGGCTCAGTGTCCGCAGTGGTCTGCGGGGTCGACTTGTCGAGTGACGTCACCGTCAGTGCTCCTGTCCGAGCGGTCGGAGTTCGTACTTCGGGTTGAAGAGCACCCGACGGCCGTGGCTCATCGAGATCCGCCCGGAGGCGATCATGCGACGGCCGGGTTCGATTCCCACGATCGAGCGACGTCCGAGCCAGACGACGTCCAGCGCGGCCGAGCCGTCGAACAGCTCGGCCTCCAGGGCGGGGACGCCCGCGCGCGGCCGCAGGGTGACGGTCCGCAGCGTGCCGGTCACCTTCACTATCTGGCGGTCGTGGCAGTCGCAGATCCGCGTGCACCCCGCGGCTTCTGCGTCCTCCTGCAGCTCAGCCGAATGCAGCTCCTCCTGGGAGGTGGACAGCCGCTCTATCATCCGGCGGAACCGGCCCGCCGGCCTGGCGGGCTTCGCCGGCTTCGCGGGCTTCTCGGGACGCGGTTCAGCACTCATACAGGAAGCGTACCGGCGCCCCCGCTACCTCTCGAAGCGGTATCCCATGCCCGGTTCGGTGATGAAGTGCCTCGGGTGCGAGGGGTCGGCCTCCAGTTTGCGCCGCAGCTGCGCCATGTAGACCCGCAGGTAGTTGGTCTCGGTACCGTACGAGGGGCCCCAGACCTCCTGCAGGAGCTGCTTCTGGCTGACCAGTTTCCCGCCGTTGCGCACCAGCACCTCCAGCAGGTGCCACTCGGTGGGCGTCAGCCGTACGTCGCGTCCGGCGCGCACCGCCTTCTTCGCCGCGAGGTCCACCGTGAAGGTGTCGGTCTCCACCACCACCTCGTCCTCGCCTGCCCCCGCGCCCGGTTCCGCCCGCCGGACGGCGGCGCGCAGCCTGGCGAGCAGCTCGTCCATGCCGAAGGGCTTGGTGACGTAGTCGTCGGCGCCGGCGTCCAGGGCCTCGACCTTCTCGTCGGAGCTGTGCCGGGCGGAGAGCACCAGGATCGGGACCCGGGTCCAGCCGCGCAGCCCCTTGATCACCTCGACCCCGTCCATATCGGGCAGCCCGAGGTCCAGGACGACCACGTCGGGGTGGCGGGCGGCCGCCAGTTCCAGGGCGCTCGCCCCGTCGGCGGCCGCGTCGACCTCGTACTTGCGTGCCTTCAGGTTGATCACGAGGGCCCGGACGATCTGAGGTTCGTCGTCCACCACGAGCACCCGGGTCATCGGGGTCCTGCCTTCTGTCGTATCGAATCGAGATCGGAATCCGCCGGGTGTTCCCCGGCCCCGCCCGGCTCCGGCCCCCCGGCCGCGCCCGGCGCGCTGCGCCCCTCGCCGTCCACGCTCACGGGGACCTGGGGCCGCCCGCCGGTCACCGCGCGCAGCGTGAGCACCATCGTGAGCCCGCCCCCGGGGGTGTCCTCGGCCTCCAGCGTGCCGTCCATGGCCTCGGCGAAGCCGCGCGCGACGGCCAGCCCGAGCCCGACGCCCGCGCCGCGCGGGGCGTCGCCGTGCCGCTGGAAGGGGGCGAAGATCCGGTCCTTGGCCTCGTCGGGCATGCCCGGCCCGCGGTCCACGACCCGTACCTCGACCCGGTCGCCGAGGAAGCTGGCCGCCACCAGCACCTGTTCGTCCGGCGGGCTGTACTTCACCGCGTTCTCCACCACGTTGGCCACGGTCCGCTCCAGCAGCCCGGGGTCCACGGCCACCATGGGCAGGGTCTCCGGGACGTCGAGCAGCACACTGCCCTCGGGTACGCCGCCCAGCGCCATCGGGACCACCTCGTCGAGGTCGATCTCGCGGATCAGCGGGGTGACGGTGCCGGTCTGGAGCCGCGACATGTCGAGCAGGTTGCCCACGAGGTGGTCCAGCCGGTCGGCGCCGTCCTCGATGCCCTCCAGGAGCTCCGCGCGGTCCTCGTCGGACCATTCCACGTCGTCGGAGCGCAGGGAGCTCACGGAGGCCTTGATGGAGGCCAGGGGCGTACGGAGGTCATGGCTGACGGCGGCCAGCAGCGCGGTCCGGATCCGGTTGCCCTCGGCCATCCGGCGGGCCTCCTCCGCCTCCCCGACCAGCCGCTGCCGGTCGAGCACGACGGCGGCCTGGGCGGCGAAGGCGCCGAGCACGCGGCGGTCCTCGGCGGGCAGCACCCGCCCGGACAGGGCCAGCGCCATGTGGTCGCCGATCGGCATGTCCACGTCGGCGTCCTCGGGGCGGGCGACCGGGTTCGGGCCGACGCTGCCGGCCGGCCGCCAGGGCTCGACGTCGCTCTCGCGCTCCAGCAGCGCCACGGACTCCATGGCGAAGGTCTCGCGCACCCGCTCCAGCAGCGCGTCCAGGGTGGTCTCGCCGCGCAGCACGCTGCCGGCGAGGAAGGAGAGGATCTCGGACTCGGCGCGCAGCCGGGCCGCCTGGTGGGTGCGGCGGGCGGCGGCGTCGACCACGGAGGCCACGGAGCCCGCGACGCCGAAGAAGACCGCGATGGCCACGATGTTCTTGGGGTCCGAGATGGTGAAGCGGTGCAGGGGCGGGGCGAAGTAGTAGTTCAGCAGCAGGGAGCCGACGGCGGCCGAGGCGAGGGCCGGCCAGAGCCCGCCGAGCAGGGCCGCGGCCACCGTCAGCGCCAGGAACAGCAGCATCTCGTTGGCGAGCCCGGGGTCGCTGTCGATGTGCGTCAGCAGGGTCGCGAGGGCCAGCGGCAGGGCCACCCCGACCACCCAGCCGGCGATCAGCCGGGTCCGGCCGAGCCGGGCCGCCGAGCGGGCCACGGGCCGCAGGCCGCGGCCCTTGGCGACCTCCTCGTGCGTGACGATGTGCACGTCGAGGTCGGGTCCCGAGTCGCGGGCGACGGTGGCGCCGACGCCGGGGCCGAAGACGTACCGCCACGAGCGGTGGCGGCTGGAGCCGAGCACGATCTGGGTCGCGTTGACCCCGCGGGCGAATTCGAGGAGCGCCTCGGGGACGTTGTCGCCGATCACATGGTGAAACGTTCCGCCGAGGTCCTCGACCAGCTTCCGCTGGACCGCGAGCTCCTTGGGCGAGGCCGCGGTCAGCCCGTCGCTGCGGGCGATGTAGACGGCCAGGATCTCGCTGCCCGAGCCCTTGGCCGCGACCCGGGAGGCGCGCCGGATCAGGGTGCGCCCCTCGGGCCCCCCGGTGAGGCCCACCACGATCCGCTCGCGCGCCTGCCAGGTGGATCGGATGTTGTGCTCGCCCCGGTACTGCTGGAGGTACTCGTCCGCCCGGTCCGCGACCCAGAGCAGCGCGAGCTCGCGCAGCGCGGTCAGGTTGCCGGGTCGGAAGTAGTTGGACAGGGCCGCGTCGACCTTGTCGGACTTGTAGATGTTGCCGTGCGCCATGCGCCGGCGCAGGGCCTGCGGGGACATGTCGACCAGCTCGATCTGGTCGGCGCGGCGCACCACCTCGTCGGGGACGGTCTCCCGCTGCCGCACGCCGGTGATCGACTCCACCACGTCGCCCAGGGACTCCAGGTGCTGGATGTTGACCGTGGAGATCACGTCGATCCCGGCCCGCAGCAGCTCCTCCACGTCCTGCCAGCGCTTGGCGTTGCGCGAGCCCGGCACGTTGGTGTGCGCCAGTTCGTCCACCAGGGCTATGGCGGGCCTGCGGGCGAGCAGCGAGTCCACGTCCATCTCGGTGAAGACGGCGCCCCGGTACACGAGCTCCTTGCGCTCCACCTGCTCCAGGCCGTGCAGCATGACCTCGGTGCGCGGCCGCCCGTGGTGCTCGACGAAGCCCACGACGCAGTCGGTGCCGCGCTCCACCCGGCGGTGGCCCTCCGAGAGCATGGCGTACGTCTTGCCCACGCCGGGGGCCGAGCCGAGATAGATCCTGAGCTTGCCGCGTCCCATGCGGCCATTCTCCGGGACGCCCGCCGCGTTCACGCGCCGATGACCTGCCGCGGGCGGATCCCTGACGCTTCCCTGACGCCCCCGGGGCGCGGCCACGCCCGTACCCGCCCGCGGGCACGGCCGTACCCGGCCCGCGGGCACGGCCGTACCCGGCCCGCGGGCACGCCGTACGGCCGCGGGCGGGTACGGCAATGGGCCGCACCCCCGGAGGAGTGCGGCCCACGGCCGTGAGGGACGGAGCCGGGGTCAGCGGACCTCGGTGATCTCCGGACCGCGCTCCAGCTGGCCCATGCCACCGCCGAAACGGGAGCCCTCCTGGTCCGCGGCTTCCTCGGTCTGCACGCCGTCCGGCACCATCTGCGCGTCGTTCGGCAGCTTCAGGACGATCGGGTCGCGCGGGGCCATCGGGCCCTCGCCGCGGACCACGACGGTGTCCAGGAAGATCCGCTCCAGCACACCGGCCGACTCGGGACGCACCGCGCCCTGGCCGGAGATGACACCGCGCAGGAACCAGCGCGGGCCGTCCACGCCGACGAAGCGGACCAGCTGGGCGCCGGTCTGTCCGTCCGGGAGCGGTACGGGGACCTGCGCGCGCAGTTCCCAGCCCAGCGGACCCTCGACCTCGTCGATGATGCCGCCCTGCTTGGTGATGCCCTCGGCGATCTCCTCGCGGACCTCGCCCCAGATGCCTTCCTTGCGGGGCGCGGCGAAGGCCTGCAGCTGCACGGCGCTGTCGCCCAGCACCACGGTCGCGGCGACGATCGCGTCCCCGGCGACCTCGACGCGCAGCTCCATGCCCTCGACACCCGGTACGAGGATGCCGCCGAGGTCGACCCGGCCTTCCTCAGGGTTGCCGGGGACCTCGGAGATGTCCCACGGGCCGTCGGGACGCGGGGCCGGCGGCAGGTTCACCCTGCGCGGCTGTACCGCGTCGCTCTCCTCCGTGCCGTCCTGCTCATCGGCACCGACGCCGTCGACGACCTGCTCGGCCGCGCCGCCGTCCTTGACGGAGTCGTTCTTCTTGCGACGTCCGAACACGTCACTGTCCTTCCCGGTCGTGTACGACCGAAGCGTAGCCATTCCCACCCTGCTGACCAGCGCCGGATCCGGCCACGGCCGCATGACCACCGGTGGAGCCGAAACCCCCCTCGGCCCGCGCCGAGTCGGGAAGCTGCGCGACCTCGCGGAAGCGCACCTGCTCGACCCGCTGGACAACCAGCTGGGCAATGCGGTCGAAACGCTCGAACCTGACGCTCTCGCGCGGGTCGAGATTGACCACGATCACCTTGATCTCCCCACGGTACCCGGCATCCACCGTCCCGGGGGCATTCACGAGTGCGAGCCCGCAGCGGGCGGCCAGGCCCGAGCGCGGGTGCACGAAGGCCGCGTACCCCTCGGGCAGCGCGATGGAGATCCCCGTGGGCAGGACCGCCCGCTCCCCCGGCTCCAGCTCCGCGGCCACCGTGGTGACCAGATCGCAGCCGGCGTCGCCGGGGTGCCCGTAGGCCGGAATCGGCACCTCCGGGTCGACGCGCCGGATGGCCACGTCCAGACCGGTGTTGTTCTCAGACATCAGGGGCATCAGGGGTTCACCTCGAAGGCGCGTGCGCGCCTGACCTGGTCCGGGTCGGCCATCGCCGCCCGGATCTCCTCGGGCCGTCCGTTGTCGATGAAGTGGTCGACCTTCACCTCGATGAAGAGGGCGTCGGCGCGCAGCGCCACGGGCCCCTCGGGACCGCCTATTCGGCCGACCGCGCTGGAGTAGATCTTCCGGCCGGCGACGGCGGTGACCTCGGCCTCCAGGTACAGCACCGTGTCCACGGGCACGGGCCGGACGAAGTCCGTCTCCAGCCGGCCGGTGACGGCGATGACGCGCAGCAGCCAGTTCAGGGAGCCCAGGGTCTCGTCGAGCGCGGTGGCGAGGACGCCGCCGTGCGCGAGGCCGGGCGCGCCCTGATGGGCGGCCTTGACGGTGAACTCGGCGGTGACGCGCACGCCCTCACCCGCGCGGGCCTCCAGATGGAGTCCGTGCGGCTGGCCGTCGCCGCAGCCGAAGCAGTGCTCGTAGTGCGCGCCGAGGAGTTCGCCGGGGGCCGGGGCATCGGGGTGCCGCACCGGCGCCGTGGCGTCGGCGGGGGGCGTCAACGCTGTGTTTCGTCCACTCACAGCCGCAGACCTTACCCGCGCGGCTACCCGCCGGTCGCCTCGTGGCAGGCTTGGCCGCATGCAGCTCTCCTCCGCGCACTACGACGAACGTCTGACGGCCCCCCGTTCCTGGTGGGCCATCACCGCCCTCACCGGCCTGGCCTGCGCGCTGATGCTGCTCCCGCTGGGCACGCTGCCGCTGCTCGCCGGGCTGATCGGGGGCACCGCGCTGACGGGGCTGCTGGTGAGTTCGTACGGTTCCCAGCGGGTGCGGGTGGTGGGCGGCGCGCTGGCCGCCGGGGAGGCCCGGATCCCGGTGGCGGCGCTCGGCGACCCGGAGGTGCTGGACGCGGAGGAGGCCCGCGCCTGGCGCACGTACAAGGCCGACGCGCGCGCCTTCATGCTGATGCGCGGCTATGTGCCGACGGCGGTCCGCGTCGAGGTCACCGACCCCTCCGACCCGACCCCGTACGTCTACGTCTCCACCCGCGAGCCGCAGGCCCTGGCGGCGGCCATCCGCGCGGCGCAGGGCCGGGACTGATCCCGGCCGGGACCGGTCCCGCGGACCTGCCGCGGCGCGGGCCTCAGTCCCGCGGGTCGATGGCGCCGGGGTCGATGGCCCGCGGGTCGAACACCCGGCCTTCGACGGCGGCCCTGGCGGCCTCGGGAAGGGGCTCCGCGGGCCGCTCCAGGGGCGGGAGCTGCGGCAGCGCGTCCCAGCCCACGGCACGGGCCCGCAGGTCCCCACGTACCTTCTCGGCGAGTTTGCGGGTGTCCCGGCGGTTCATGACCGCTCCGACCGCGGCGCCGACCATGAACGGCATCAGGTTGGGCAGGTTGCGGAACATCCGCTTCATGATCTGCTGGCGCAGTTCGCGCTTCATCTGGCCGCCGAGCGCGGCGTTCAGCGTGGTCGGCTTGGTCAGGTCGACCCCGCGCTCCTCCGTCCACGACGTGAGGTAGGCCAGGCTGCGTTCCCTGAGGCCGCCGGGCGGGCGCAGGCCGTAGACCTCGTGGAGTTCGGCGATGAGCTTCAGCTCGATCGCGGCGACCCCGGTGATCTCGGCGGCGAGCTCGGCCGGCATGGCGGGAGGAACCGGCAGCATGGCGGCCGCGCCGATCCCGGCGCCGACCGTGGACGTGGCGTTGGCGGCGCCCGAGATCAGCTTGTCGGCCAGCTGATCGGGCCCGAGGCCCGGGAACTGCGCGCGCAGGGTCGCGAGGTCCCGAACCGGAACGCGCGGTGCGTTCTCGATGACTCGGTCGGTGAGGTGAAGGGCGGCGGCCCTGGCACTTTCGCCGCCCTTGCGCACACCGTTCTTGACGGCTTGCAGCCGACGGACCCCGGAGTGCTTCCGGGGCCCCTCGCCGGCCTCGGAGGCCGACGTCACCGCCTCGGCGGTGTCGGGGAGCACGGCGGGTACGCCCGGGGCCCCAGGGCCTGTTTCCAGGCCCCCGTTCGCCTCGTGCGTCTCCGCCGGATCACCAGCTTTCCGGAAGCGCCGCTTCCGAAATGGTGTCGAGCCTGTCACGGCCGACGCCTCTCAGTCGCATTCGCGGCAGATGGGCTGACCGTTCTTCTCGCGTGCCAGCTGGCTGCGGTGGTGCACCAGGAAGCAGCTCGTGCAGGTGAACTCGTCGGCCTGCTTGGGCAGGACCCGGACGGCCAGTTCCTCGTTGGAGAGGTCTGCGCCGGGCAGGTCGAGGCCCTCGGCGTTGTCGATTTCGTCCAGGTCGACGTTCGACGACGACTTCTCGTTGCGACGAGCCTTCAGCTCTTCGATGCTGTCGTTGTCTACGTCGTCGTCGGTCTTGCGCGGGGTGTCGTAGTCCGTTGCCATAGTTCGCTCTCCCCCTCTGGGATTTAGCGGGTGTCTCAGCGCACGTAACGCGCGAGAGGCCGGACTTGTGCCCGACCTGAGGCGGAGATTTTGCCTCACATCAAGGTCTGTTACTCAATCGACACCCAGCCGCACATTCAGACGAGCGATTGGCTGGGATGACGACCGGGACCGTACACGGTCCGGGGGCCGTCTTGCACAAACGCCACCCCATGTATTTCCCGCCACCAGGGGGGCCGGAAACCCGGACTTCCCGGGCTTTCCGGCCCTCCCAAGGTCACTGAGCGCATAGGGACGGACACTCGACACTGTGATCGATCGCACAGAAGTCACTGTCTTCATGACCCAAGCATTCAGCCAACAGCGAACACGGGGTGTCCGTGCTCACAAGGGCAGAGTGACGCGCATCACGAGGCCACCGCCCTCGCGCGGGACGGCCTGGATCCTGCCGCCGTGTGCGCGCGCCACGGAGCGCGCGATGGACAGGCCGAGCCCGACACCCTTGTCGCTGCCCGTGCGCTCCGTACGCAGCCGCCTGAAGGGCTCGAAGAGGTTGTCCACCTCGTACGCGGGAACCACGGGACCCGTGTTCGACACCAGCAGGACCGCCTGCCCGTGCACGGCCTCGGTGGTGACCTCCACCCAGCCGTCCTCGGGCACGTTGTAGCGCACGGCGTTCTGCACCAGGTTGAGCGCGATCCGCTCCAGCAGCACGCCGTTGCCCTGGACGACGGCCAGTGCGCGCTCCCCGCGGATCTCCACGCCCTTGGCCTGCGCCTCCCCGCGCGCCTGGTCGAGGGCGCGCGAGGCCACCTCCGCCAGGTCCACGGGCTTGCGCTCGATGATCTGGTTGTCGCTGCGGGCCAGCAGCAGCAGGCCCTCGACCAGCTGCTCGCTGCGTTCGTTGGTGGCGAGCAGGGTCTTGCCGAGCTGCTGGAGCTCCACCGGCGCACCGGGATCGGACAGGTGCACCTCCAGCAGCGTCCGGTTGATGGCCAGCGGGGTCCTCAGCTCGTGCGAGGCGTTGGCCACGAACCGCTGCTGGGCCGTGAAGGCCCGCTCCAGCCGGTCGAGCATCTCGTCGAAGGTGTCGGCGAGCTCCTTGAGCTCGTCGTCCGGACCGTCCAGCTCGATCCGCCGGGTGAGGTCGGAGCCGACCACCCGGCGGGCGGTGCGGGTGATCTTGCCGAGCGGCGAGAGCACCCGGCCGGCCATCGCGTACCCGAAGGCGAACGCGATGATGCTCAGCCCCATCAGCGCCATCAGCGAACGGCTCAGCAGGTCGTCCAGCGCGTGCCGGCGCTGTTCGAGGATGCACGTGTTGATCGCGGCGTTGAACTGGTCGGGCATCTGGCCCGTCCCGCTCACACCGGGACAGCTGCTCGTGACCTGGATCGGGCCGCCGCCCACGATGGTGAACGGCAGCGCGTTGCCCTGCCGCAGCGCCTGGGCCGCCAGCAGGTAGATGATCGACAGCAGCAGGATGCCCGCGATCAGGAACATCCCGCCGTACAGCAGCGTGAGGCGTATCCGGATCGTCGGCCGCAGCCAAGGGAAAGGACCCTCGGGCTGGCCGGGGTCCCAGGTCGGTTTCGGTGGCGCGGAGGGTGGCGCCGGGGTCGCGGCCACCCGCGTCAGATCCGGTAGCCGGAACCGGGGACGGTCACGATGACCGGCGGCTCCCCCAGCTTGCGGCGCAGCGTCATCACCGTCACGCGCACCACGTTGGTGAAGGGATCCGTGTTCTCGTCCCACGCCTTCTCCAGGAGCTGCTCGGCGGACACGACCGTGCCCTCGCTGCGCATGAGGACCTCCAGCACCGCGAACTCCTTCGGCGCCAGCTGCACCTCCTTGCCCTCGCGGAACACCTCGCGCCGGTTCGGGTCCAGCTTGATCCCCGCGCGTTCCAGCACGGGGGGCAGCGCGACCGTGGTGCGCCGGCCCAGCGCCCGTACCCGGGCGGTCAGCTCGGTGAACGCGAAGGGCTTGGGCAGATAGTCGTCCGCCCCGATCTCCAGGCCCTCGACCCGGTCGCTCACGTCACCGGAGGCCGTCAGCATGAGCACGCGCGTGGGCATGCCGAGCTCGACGATCTTCCGGCACACGTCGTCGCCGTGCACGAGCGGGAGGTCCCGGTCGAGCACGACCACGTCGTAGTCGTTCACTCCGACGCGCTCGAGGGCCGCGGCACCGTCGTACACGACGTCCACGGCCATGGCCTCCCGGCGCAGTCCGGTGGCCACCGCATCGGCGAGCAGCTGCTCGTCCTCGACGACGAGTACGCGCACGTCGTTTCCTTCCTCAGAGCCCGTCAGGGCAGGGGTGTCATGTGGCGTCCATCCTGCCCCTTTCGCCGGTAAACCGGCTGTAAGACGCCGCGCGGGGGTGCTCCGGCGGGACTCGGGGGGTGCTCCGGGGAGACGCGAGGGCCGGAAGTGAGGATTCCCTCGCCTTACGAGGTTTCTGGGTCCGATGCGGCGGGGAGGACGACTTCACACCCCGAACACCTCCCTGACGGCGCACTGCCACGTGCCGCCGCCGACCCACGAAGAGGGGGCGAACCCACCATGGACGCATTCACCGCGGGTCTCCTGCAGCGCATCAGGAGCACGCAGTCGGACCTCAGGCAGGCTCGCGAGACGGGCGACGACTTCCTCGTGGAAGTGGAACAGGCGGAGCTGGAAGACCTCCAGCGCATCGCAGCCGATCACGGCGTTCCGGTCACCGTTTCCGCCTGCTGACTCCAGCCGCCGGTATCCAGCCACCGGCACGCCCACACCCCCGGACCCCGGAGGCCGCCACCCGGCCGCCGGGGTTCCTTCATGCGGTCCCTCCCCCGGCCCCGGGGGCGGCGCCCCGCTCAGTCGTGCCAGGCCCCGGCCTCCTCCAGCAGCGGCCGCAGCGAGGCGAACACCGCGGGGGTCGCGGCCAGCGCGAGCTCGCCCGAGGCGGGCTCTCCCGGGCGGCCGCCCGTCAGCGCGCCCGCCTCCCGCGCGATCAGCTCGCCCGCCGCCAGGTCCCAGGGGTTCAGCCCGCGCTCCCAGTACCCGTCCAGCCGTCCGGCGGCCACGTCGCACAGGTCGATCGCCGCCGACCCGCCGCGCCGGACGTCGCGCACCAGCGGGATGATCCGCTGCGCGACGTCGGCCTGGTGCGCCCGCCGGCTCTGGACGTACGCGAACCCGGTGCCGATCAGCGCCTGGTCCAGCGGAGCGGCCGGCCGGCAGGCCAGGCGCAGCTCGCCCAGCCAGGCCCCCCGCCCGAGCACCGCGTGGTACGTCTCCCCGCGCATCGGCGCCGCCACGACCCCGGCCACCGTCTCGCCGCGGTACTCGGCCGCGATGGACACGCCCCAGGTCGGCAGCCCGTAGAGGTAGTTCACGGTGCCGTCCAGCGGGTCGATGACCCACCGCACGCCGCTGGTGCCGGGCGACTGCGAGCCCTCCTCGCCCAGCAGCCCGTCCTCGGGCCGCCGCTCCGCGAGGATGCCGGTGATCAGCTTCTCGGCCGCGATGTCCATCTCGGTCACCACGTCGATCGGGCTCGTCTTGGTCGAGGCGACCGCCAGATCGGCCGGCCGCCCGTCCCTCAGCAGCGCGCCCGCCCGGCCGGCCGCCTCCAGGGCCACGTCCAGCAGTTCGGTCTTCAGCTCTTCGGAGATCACGCCCGGCTCCCGTTCATCGACTTCTGCGGACTCGGCTTGTGCCGACTCGGCTTCCACGGACTCGGCTTCTGCGGATCGACCGCACACACGAGCGGCGGCGGCTACGCGTACGGGCTGTCCACGCCCGCGGCCGCCGGCCGGGGCCCGCGCGCCGGGCAGCAGCCCACGGCGCACAGGTCGTGGCTCGCTCCGAGCAGCCCGAGCGCGCAACGCTCCACGGGCTCCCCGCGTTCCGCCGCGGCCCGCTCCAGCAGGAGGTCCCGTACCGCCGCCGCGAACCGGGGGTCGGCGCCGACCGTGGCCGAGCGGGCCACGGGCAGCCCCAGCTCGGCGGCCTTCGCCGTCGCCTCCGTGTCGAGGTCGTAGAGCACCTCCATGTGGTCCGAGACGAAGCCGATCGGCACCATGACCACCGCCGGGGCGCCCGCCGCGTGCAGGGCCTCCAGGTGGTCGCAGATGTCCGGCTCCAGCCACGGGATGTGCGGGGCGCCGCTGCGCGACTGGTAGACGAGCTCCCAGGGCAGCTCGGTGCCGGTCTCGGCGCGGACCGCGTCGGCGATCACCTTGGCGACGTCCAGGTGCTGCTTGACGTAGGCCCCGCCCGCGCCGTCCTGCGTGTGGTCCTCGACGGGACCGGAGGCGTCCGCGGCCGCGTTCGGGATGGAGTGCGTGGTGAAGGCGAGGTGCGCGCCGGCGCGCACCTCCTCGGGCAGCGAGGCCAGCGAGGCCAGTACCCCGTCGATCATGGGCTGCACGAAGCCGGGGTGGTTGAAGTAGTGCCGCAGCTTGTCGACCTTCGGCAGGTCGGCCTCCGCGACCCCCTCCTCCACGAGCAGGGCGAGCGCGTCGGCGAGGTTCTCGCGGTACTGCCGGCAGCCCGAGTAAGAGGCGTACGCGCTGGTCGCGAGCACCGCGATGCGGCGGCGGCCGTCGGCGGCCATCTCGCGCATCACGTCGTTCAGGTACGGGGCCCAGTTGCGGTTGCCCCAGTACACCGGCAGGTCCAGCCCGTGCCCGGCCAACTCCTTGCGCAGGGCGTCCAGCAGCTCCCGGTTCTGGCCGTTGATCGGGCTGACTCCGCCGAAGCCGAAGTAGTGCTGCCCGACCTCCTTGAGCCGCTCGCGCGGGATGCCGCGGCCGCGCGTGACGTTCTCCAGGAACGGCACGACGTCGTCGGGCCCCTCGGGGCCGCCGAAGGACAGCAGCAGGAGGGCGTCGTAGGGGGCGGCGGGGCCTTCGGCCGGGCCGGGGGCGCTGGCGCGGAGCTGGTCAGACATGCCTCGAATCCTGCCACCCGAGCCCGCCGGGCGGAAAACAGGCCCGCAGGGCGGGACCGTCCGGCCCGGGCCGATGGTCACCCGGCCCGCTGTCCGCTTCCTCCCCGCGCGGGGAGCTTGTGCGCGGCCGTAACCTGTATGGGCCAATGACGTCCCTTACGGAGGGCACCTTGCCCAGTCCCTACCGCGCGATCTTCGCCGCCCCCGGGAGCCGGGGATTCAGCGCGGCCGGCCTCATCGGCCGGCTGCCGCTCTCCATGGTCGGCATCGGCATCCTGACGATGATCTCCGAGCTCACCGGCCGCTACTCGCTGGCCGGCGCGCTCACCGCCACCCTCGCGCTGTCCGCCGCCGCGATCGGTCCGCAGGTCTCGCGTCTGGTCGACCAGTACGGCCAGCGCCGCATCCTGCGCCCGGCGAGCCTGCTCGCGGCCGTGGCCATCTCCGGGCTGCTGCTGTGCGCGGCCAACCACACGCCCGACTGGACGCTGTTCCTGTTCACGGCGCTCGCCGGCTGCGTGCCGAGCGTGGGCTCGATGATCCGCGCCCGGTGGACGGCCATCTACCGGGACTCGCCGCGCGAGCTGCACACGGCGTACTCCCTCGAATCCGTCCTGGACGAGGTCTGCTTCATCTTCGGGCCGATCCTCGCCATCGGGCTCTCCACCACCTGGTTCCCCGAGGCGGGCCCGCTGGTCGCCGGGGTCTGCCTGCTGGTGGGCGTGTGGTGGCTCACCGCGCAGCGCGCCACCGAGCCGGCCCCGCACCCCCGCGGCGAGGACTCCGACCGGACCTCGGCCCTGCGCTCCCCCGGACTCCAGGTGCTGATGGGCACCTTCGTGGCCACCGGGGCCATCTTCGGCTCCATCGACGTGGTCACGCTGGCCTTCGCCGAGGAGCAGGGGCACAAGTCCTGGGCCAGCTTCATCCTCGCCATCTGGGCGGTCGGCTCCTGCCTCGCCGGCATCGTCTTCGGCCTGCTGCACCTCAAGGGCAAGGCCGAACGCAGGTGGGTGCTGGGCATATGTGCGATGGCCGTGAGTATGATCCCCCTCCTACTGGCCGGGAACCTTCCGTTTCTGGCCGTGGCGCTCTTCGTCTCGGGCCTCGCCATCGCTCCCACGATGATCACCACGATGGCCCTGATCGAGGCGCACGTACCACGCGCGAAGCTGACCGAGGGCATGACCTGGATCAGCACCGGCCTCGCGGTCGGGGTCGCGCTCGGCTCCTCCGTGGCCGGCTGGGTCATCGACGCCGCCGGCGCGAGGACCGGGTACGTCGTCTCCATCTCGGCGGGGACCGCCGCGGCGGCGGTTGCGTTCGCGGGTTATCGCCGGCTGACGAGGCCGGCGCAAGGGGAGGAGCCTTCCAACGATGGCGACGACGGGGACAGCAGGCAGCAGCGGGACACGGACCGCCGCGTGGCATAACTGGGCGGGCAACGTCAGCGCCACGCCCGCGCGCGTGGTCACCCCGGCATCGGTCGGGGAGCTCCAGGAGGCGGTCCGCCGGGCCGCCGGCGACGGGCTGAAGGTGAAGGCGGTCGGCACCGGCCACTCCTTCACCGCGGCCGCCGCGACCGACGGCGTACTGATCCGCCCCCAGTCGCTGGCCGGGATCCAGGCGATCGACCGGGCCGCGGGCACCGTCACCGTGGCGGCGGGCACGGTCCTCAAAGACCTCAACCTGGCCCTCGCCAAGGAGGGCCTGTCGCTCACCAACATGGGCGACATCATGGAGCAGACCGTCTCGGGCGCCACCAGCACCGGCACCCACGGAACCGGCCGCGACTCGGCCTCCATCGCCGCCCAGATCCGCGGTCTGGAGCTGGTCACGGCGAACGGCGAGCTGCTGGCGTGCTCCGAGAAGGAGAATCCGGAGGTCTTCGCGGCGGCCCGGCTCGGCATCGGGGCGCTCGGCGTGGTCACCTCCCTCACCTTCGCCGTGGAACCGCTCTTCTTCCTGACCGCCCGTGAGGAGCCGATGGGCTTCGACCGGGTGACGGCCGAGTTCGACCAGCACCACGCGGAGAACGAGCACTTCGAGTTCTACTGGTTCCCGCACACCGGGAACTGCAACACCAAGCGCAACAACCGCAGCCAGGGCCCGGCCGCCCCGCCCGGAGCGGTCTCCGCCTGGGTCGAGGACGAGCTGCTGTCCAACGGCCTCTTCCAGGCCGTCAACTCCTTCGGCCGCGCCGTCCCGGCGTCCATCCCCTCCATCGCCCGGATCGCGAGCCGCGCCCTGTCGGCGCGCACCTACACGGACATCCCGTACAAGGTGTTCACCAGCCCGCGCCGGGTGCGCTTCGTGGAGATGGAGTACGCCCTTCCGCGCGAGCGCGTCGTCGAGGCGCTCCGGGAGCTGAAGGCCATGGTGGACCGCTCAGCCCTGCGGATCAGCTTCCCGGTGGAGGTGCGCACGGCTCCGGCGGACGACATCACCCTGTCGACGGCCTCGGGCCGCGAGAGCGCGTACATCGCGGTGCACATGTACAGGGGCACCCCGTACCAGGCCTACTTCACGGCGGCCGAGCGGATCTTCACCGAGCACGGCGGGCGGCCGCACTGGGGCAAGGTGCACACGCGGGACGCGGAGTACTTCGCCGGGGTGTACCCGCGCTTCGGGGAGTTCACCGCGCTCCGGGACCGGCTGGACCCGGACCGGGTCTTCGGCAACGACTACCTGCGGCGGGTCCTGGGGGACTGAGGGGGCCTCAGGGGGCGGGCGAATCCGGCCCGGAGCCGGCGCCGGAGCCGGAGCCGGGACTCGGGGTCGCCTTGCCGCCCTCGGTCTTCGGGCTGGGGCTCGGCGACGCGTCGGGGGACGGGGACGGGGAGGCGTCCGGGGACGGCGAGGACTTCGGGGACGGGGAGTGGGAGGGCGCGGGGCTCCGGCCGGAATCGGGGCTCGGGCTCCCCTTCGGGTCCGAGGGGCTCGGGGAGTTCCCGGGGGCCGGGGACTTCCCGCTCTTCCCGCCCTTCTCGCCCTTCTCGCCCTTCTCGCCGCCGTCCTTACCGGTGCCGGTCCCGGGGGCCGGCTTGCTGTCGGCCGCGTTCCGGGCCGTGCCGCCCCACGTGGTGGTGCCCCCGCTGCTGACCGCGTTCCCGGAGATCGCCTCGTAGGCCGCGATGCCGCCGATCGACACGGCGAAGACCACGGCCGATGCCACGGCCGTGCGCTTCCAGCCCCGCACCCGGGTGCCGTGGACGGTGGCCTCGCCGAAGTCCTCGTCCGCCGGCGGCCCGCCGACGGGGACGGTGCCCAGCAGCATGGTGCCGTCCGGAGCCCGCCCGCCGGAGGAGGGCCTCGG
The DNA here is from genome assembly GCF_053593795.1 of Streptomyces sp. NPDC002104. Classification (NCBI taxonomy): domain Bacteria; kingdom Bacillati; phylum Actinomycetota; class Actinomycetes; order Kitasatosporales; family Streptomycetaceae; genus Streptomyces; species Streptomyces sp. NPDC002104. The sequence continues at coordinate 108,171 of NZ_JBSFDF010000007.1, forward strand.
CCCGTACACCGGGACCTGACGGGCCTTCGGCCGGGCCGTCTCGCGGAGCTGGTCGCCGGTGCGGCGGAAGAAGTGCTGGATGACGGGTCCGCCCGCGGTGGCCACCACGCTGACGATGCCGGCGCCGATGATGGTCCCGTAGAGGCCCATCCCCGACGCGAGCACGGCCGCCGCGACCGTGGCGAGGGAGGAACCCGCGACCTGAGCCACACTCAGATCGAGCTTCTTCTTCTCCTTCTCCTGCTCCGGTCCCGCGTCCAGCAGCGTCTTGTGACCCATCGCCATCCTCTGCGTGTCCTGCCCCTCGCGCTCCAACGCCTTCTCCTGTTACTGACACGTCAGCGAAACGGATAGTTCCGTTTCCGGAGATTCTGTGAAGCAGGACACCCGAAATCGGGCGGGTGCGCAGGTCCGGCCGGATGGGGGCCCGATCCAGGGCAGCCCAACTCCCGCCGTCCGGGACAAGTTCGGCGGCGCGGCGGTCCACCCAGGTGGCCCGAATGGAGTACTGTGGCGAGCCCTGGGGCCGTCCTTCCTTTCGGATGTCCGGACTCGGGAGAGGGGGCCGGCTGATGGAAAAACGGCACTCGAGACCGGCGATGCCGCGGTATTGCACGGGATCCTGCTGCGCACAGTAATCGTTCGGTCACTGTGCGTGCCCAACAGGTAACCGTGCCATAACAGCGATCAAGGGCGCATGCCCGACACGCCGGTTTAACTCGGCAAGGTAGTGGCAGGCTGCACCCGGGCAGGCCACACTCGACTAGCGGAAGCAGCGACGCACGTGACGTCGGCAGGCACCACCCGGGAGGTCCCCATGCCCGAACTGCGTGTCGTGGCCGTCTCCAATGACGGCACACGACTGGTGCTCAAGGCTGCGGACAGCACGGAGTACACGCTTCCGATCGACGAGCGTCTCCGGGCTGCCGTGCGCAACGACCGTGCGCGCCTGAACCAGATCGAGATCGAGGTGGAGAGCCACCTCCGCCCCCGCGACATCCAGGCCCGCATACGAGCCGGTGCCTCCGCGGAGGAGGTCGCCCAGATGGCCGGCATCCCCGTCGACCGGGTACGCCGCTTCGAGGGCCCCGTACTCGCCGAGCGCGCGTTCATGGCCGAGCGGGCCCGCAAGACCCCCGTGCGCCGGCCCGGCGAGAACACCGGACCGCAGCTCGGTGAGGCCGTCTCCGAACGGCTCTCGCTGCGCGGGGCCGAGAAGGAATCCGTCCAGTGGGACTCCTGGCGCCGCGACGACGGCACCTGGGAGGTCCTGCTGGTCTACCGGGTCGCGGGCGAACCGCACTCGGCGAGCTGGACGTACGACCCGCCGCGCCGGCTGGTCGTGGCCGTGGACGACGAGGCCCGCTCGCTGATCGGCGAGTCCGACGACCTGCCGGCGACCCCGGAGCCGAGCTTCCCGTTCGTGCCGAGGATCGCGCGGCTCCCGCGCGACCGGCCGCTGGACCGGGCGCTCGACCGCCAGATGGAACGGCCCACCGCGCCCCCTCCCCCGCCGGAGCCGGAACCCGAGGAAGAGCGGGACACGCTGACGGCCCTGCTGGAGGCGGTCCCGAGCTTCCGCGGCGACCTGGTGGTCCCGGAGCCGGTGAGCGAACCGGAGGCGGAGGAGCCGCCCGCCGCTTCGGCCTCGGTCGGCGCGGGTTCCGCGTACGCGGACGTCCTGATGCCGCGCACCGTGGCGGGACACCGGGACCGGCTGACGGGAACCACCGACCGGCAGGCGGAGGCCGACGGCGTGCGGCCGGGCCGCCGCGCGGCGGTGCCGAGCTGGGACGAGATCGTCTTCGGCACCCGGCGCAAGAAGCAGGAGTAGCGGCCCGTTCCCCGGCGGCGGACACCCTCGCCGGGGAACGGGCCCCTTCCGGTCGGCCGCCTTCCGGTCGGCCGCCTTCGGGTCGGCCGCCTTCGGGTCGGCCGCCTTCCGGTCGGCCCTTTCCGGCTAGCCCGGCTGTTCGCCGACCGCCACCTCGCGGGTGGGGTCCGCGGACCATTCCGACCAGCTGCCCGCGTACAGCGCCGCCGGGATGCCCGCCGCCGCCAGCGCCAGGACCTCGTGGGCCCCCGAGACGCCCGAGCCGCAGTAGACCCCGACCGGGGTGCCGGTGTCGGCGTGCACGCCGAGGCCTTCGAAGCGGGCCCGCAGGGCCTCGCGGTCCAGGAACAGGCCGTCGGAGCCCGTGTTCTCCGTGGTCGGCGCCGACAGCGCACCCGGGATGTGGCCCCCGACCGGGTCGATCGGTTCGACCTCGCCGCGGTAGCGTTCGCCCGCGCGTGCGTCCAGCAGCACACCCGTCCGGGCCAGCGCCGCCGCCGCGTCCGCGTCCAGCAGCCCGATGGCGCCCGGATTTGGCTTGAAATCACCCTCGCTCACAGGAGTGACCTCGGCCGACAGCGGGCCCCCGGCGGCCTTCCACGCGGCCAGTCCCCCGTCCAGGACCCGCACCCGCGCGTGACCCGTCCAGCGCAACAGCCACCACGCGCGTGCCGCCGCCCAGCCCAGTCCGCCGTCGTACACGACCACGGGGACGTCCGAGGAGACGCCGGCCCGCCGCATCACCGCCCCGAACTCCTCGGGATCGGGCAGCGGGTGCCGGCCGCCGGAGCCCGCCGGGCCTGCCAGTTCCGCGTCGAGGTCCACGTAGGCCGCGTCCGGGAGGTGTCCGGCCTCGTACTCGGGCCGCAGGTTGGGGCCGCCGAGCTGCCAGCGGACGTCGAGGAGCACCGGCGGCAGCGGGCCGGCCAGCTCCTCCCTCAGGGCGGCGGCGGAGACGAGCGGGGAACGGGGCGGGTTCGCAGTCATGCGGGCCATTTTGCTCCCCGCCGCGCACCCCGCGTAACAGGGCGGACATCGACGGGCCGCACCGATTCGGACATCTCTCCCCGCTCCCCCGAAACCCGGCCGGTCGGGGCGCGCCGGGCGTCCTGGAGTGGAAGCATCAGCTCCGGGAAGGGTCACGAGCGTGACGACGGAGGAGACGGCTGACATGACCGAGGCATCGGAAGCAACGCGGCGCACGCCCGGCACGCCGTGCTGGGCGAGCCTGATGGTGCACGGCCTCGGGACCACCGAGGAGTTCTACGCCGACCTGTTCGGCTGGGAGTACGAGCCCGGCCCCGAGCAGCTCGGCCCGTACGTCCGGGCCATGCTCGGCGGCCGGGAGGTGGCCGGCATCGGCGAGCTGCCGCCGGACCGGCAGCTCCCGGTGGCCTGGACCACGTACCTCGCCACGGACGACGCCGACGCGACGGCCGAGTCCATCCGATCCTGCGGCGGCACGGTGGCCGTGGGCCCGCTCGACGCCGGAGTCGCGGGACGGGTGGCGATCTGCTCGGACCCACTGGGCGCGATCTTCGGGCTCTGGCAGGCGGACGCCCACCTCGGGACCCGGCTGGCCGGAGGGCCCGGGACCCCGGTGTGGCACGAGCTGGTCACGCAGGACACCTCGACGGTCGGGAAGTTCTACCAGCATGTCTTCGGCCACGAGACCCACGCGCACGCCGGCGCCGCCGATGGCGCCGACGACTTCGACTACCTGACGCTGTCCCTGCAGGGCCGGCCGGTGGCGGCCGTGCACGGGGTCGGCCGCTCCCTGCCCCACGACCGGGGGCCGCACTGGATGACGTACTTCGAGGTGGAGGACACCGACGCGGCCGCCGCCCGGGTGCTGCGGCTCGGCGGCGGGATCGTCCAGCCGCCGCGCGACGGCCTGAGCGGCCGGCTGGCCGTGGTCACGGACCCGGAGGGCGCGGTGTTCACGCTCGTGCGCGGCAGGGGCTGACCGGACCGGCCGGGCCCTACCGGGTCCGTGCCCCGCGGGGGGAGGCCCCGTGTGCGGGCCTGGTGGTGACCATCGGCGCCGCGACCGCCGCCGCGAGCAGGACCGCGCCGAAGGCCCACCACAGGGCCCCCTCGTAGCCGGAGGCCACGAGGGGCGGGATGCCGAGGGTTTCGCCCGCCTGCTGGGCCGCGAGCGCGGCGGCCGACAGGACCCCGGCCCCCCGCAGGGCCGTGGCGGCGGTCGCGGTGGCCAGGAGCGGGCCGAGTGCCGTGCCGGTGCCGAGGCCGGTGAGGACCGGGGGCATCGCGCGGGCCACGTAGGAGTTGTTGTCGCCGGTGCGGAGCAGCAGGAGCAGGCCGGCGGCCACGAGGACCAGGCCCGCGGCGCTCAGCACTCCGGGGGCGGCGCGGTGGACCAGCCGGGCGGACACCTGGGTGGAGCCGACGAACATCGCGGCGACCATCGGGAGGAGCAGGAGTCCCGCCTGGACGGGGCTGTCCCCGAAGTCGTACACCAGGTGGTACGTCAGGTACGTGGACAGGATCAGGGTGCCGGCGCCGGCCAGGAGCAGGGCCAGGGCGGAGCCCGCCCGGTCGCGGACCGTGGGACCGGAGCGGTCGGACGACCGGCCGGCCGCCCGGAGCATCCGCCACAGGTACGTGCCGGTCAGCACGGCTCCGACGGTGAGCAGGAGCAGGTTCAGGAGGCTGAGCGCGGCGGACTGCCCGACCCCGAAGAGCCCGTAGAGCAGCAGCCCCAGTCCGCCGGATCCGAGCAGGGTGCCGGGCAGGTCGAGACGGGCGCCGGGGTGCGCGGCGTCGGCGGGCAGGGCCGCCGTGAGGAACAGGCCGGCCACGGCGAAGGGCACGAGGGCGAACAGGCAGGCGCGCCAGTCGAGGTGCTGCACGAGGGGGCCGACCAGGAGCAGTCCGAGGGCCGGGCCGGCGCTCGTGAGCGCGGCGTAGATCCCGAAGGCCGTACCGCGCTTCCTCGGGTCGGTGTGGCCGGTGGCGAGCAGGGACAGCGTCGCCGGGGCCAGCAGGGCCGCGAAGGCTCCCTGGAGGGCGCGGGCCGCGATCAGCAGGACCGGTGCCGGGGCCAGCGCCCCGCATACGGATGCCACTGCGAAGCCGCCCAGGCCGATGAACAGGACCCGCTTGCGTCCGACGAGGTCCGCGAGGTGCCCGCCGAGCGGTAGCAGGGCGCCGAAGGCGACCCAGTAGAGGCTGAGCAGCAGGTTCAGTCGTTCGGGAGCGGCGCCCATTTCGTGCTGGACGGCCGGGGCCGTCAGTTCGGAGAGCGAAGCCACGAGCGCCAGCATCAGCTGGAGGAGGCAGACCAGCGCGAGGGTCCGTCGCGGCCGGGGCGCCGGCACCGCGGGACGGCGGGCGGGCTCCGCCGCTCCGGGAGCCGGGTCGGTAGCTCCCGGAGCCGGGCCGAACCCGGCTGCGCCGGCCGTGTGCCCCGCGGCCGTCGGGGCGTACGCGGGTGGCAGGGGGTGGGAACGGGGCGCGGGCACCCGGGGGTCCGGTCGACCCGCGGCGGGCTCCTCCCGGGGCGTGGGGGCGAAGTCGAGCAATTGGGCTGCGTGACGGCCCAGTTGGGCCAGGACCGCGCCCGGCAGCCATTCACCGGCCTGGTCGGCGGCCGTGCGTTCGGCCACCTGCGCGGGGGTGGGCCGCCGGGCCGGGTCCTTGTGCAGGCAGTCGCGTACGAGGTCGGCCAGTGGCTCCGGCACGCCCGTCAGGTCCGCCTCCTCCTCGGCGACACGGAAGAGGTGGGCGTTCAGGCCGGTGTCCGCGGCGCCGAAGAGGAGCCGCCCGGTGGCGGCGTAGACGAGGACGGCTCCGAGGCAGAACACGTCGCTGGCGGGGGTGAGTTCGAGGCCGCGGACCTGCTCAGGCGACATGAATCCGGCCGAGCCGATCAGCATGCCGGTGTGGGTGAGCAGGCTGTCCCCGGCGAGGCTGTCCATGGCGCGGGCGATGCCGAAGTCGATGACGCGCGGGCCGTCGACGGTGACGAGCACGTTGGAGGGCTTGAGGTCACGGTGGATCAGGCCCGCCTCGTGCACGGCCCGCAGGGCGAGTGCGAGCCGGTTGGCGAGGGTGCGCACGGAGTGCTCGGGCAGGGGCCCGAAGTCCTTGGCGACCACGGCGTGCAGGTCGGGCCCCGGAATGTACTGGGTCGCCACCCAGGGCACGGCGGCCTCGGGGTCGGCGTCGAGGACGGCAGCGGTCCAGCTCCCGCCCACCCGGCGCGCGGCGGCCACTTCCCGGGCGAAGCGCCTGCGGAACTCCGGGTTCCCGGCGTACTCGGCCTGCACGACCTTCACGGCGACGGTGCGCCCGCCCTCGGAGCGGCCCAGGTAGACCAGCCCCATACCGCCGGCGCCCAGCCGGGCGATCAGACGGTACGGGCCGATACGGGCCGGGTCTTCGACGATCAGCTGATCCACGCGCCGAGGATAGTGCAACTATCCAACAGGCGGGGCCACATCGGCGCAATGGGCGGACGGCCGCGCCCCGTCAGTCCTCGGCGCTGGGGCTGCGCTCTCCGTGCGTCCGGAGGGGATCGGCGTCGCTGCGGAAGCGGCGGGCCCAGCGGCGGCCGCTCCGGTAGCCACGGCGGAGCCGACGCCGATCAGGGAGAAGGTCCGGTTGCCGGCGGGGGATCAGTTGTGCGGGGCCCTTCCGCTGACCCGGTGGTCGGCGTGGCTGAGGGCTTCCAGGACGAGGCGGCGCAGATGCCCGTCGCGCAGGCTGTAGTGGATGCGCCGGCCCTCACGGCGGGTTTCCACGAGGCCCGCCAGCCGCAGTTTCGCCAGGTGCTGGCTCACCGCGGTCCTCGACGCGTCGCAGCGCTCGGCGAGCGACCCGACGTCCGACTCCTCCCGGGCGAGCAGCCACAGGAGGTGGAGCCGGGTGACGTCCGAGAGCATGGCGAAGACCTCGGTCGCCTCGGCGAGGCGCGCCCTGTCGGGGTCCCGCAGGTGCGCATCCGGTGCAGGTGGCTGAGGTTCGCGAGCAGGCATACCCCCCAGGGTAGGTCCGCCCGGGGCGGCTCGGGGCGGGGGCGGGGGCCGGAACCTCTCCGACATGTGCGCAGATGCGCACGTGTGGATATGATGAAGGTCCCGGCCCCGCCCTTGGCCCCGCCAGCGGCCCCGGCCCCAGCCCCGGTCCCGGAGGAGGAACCGCATGCCGAGCGTGCTGCGCGACCGCACGTACCGCCGCCTGTTCGGCGCGCAGGTCATCGCCCTGACCGGCACGGGCCTGGCCACCGTGGCCCTCGGCCTGCTCGCGTACGACCTCGCGGGCGCCGGCGCGGGTTCGGTGCTCGGCACCGCGCTCGCGATCAAGATGGCGGCGTACGTCGTCATCGCCCCGGTGATCGCCGCGGTGGCCGACCGGCTGCCGCGCCGGGCCCTGCTGGCCGGCTCGGACCTGATCCGGGCAGGGATCGCGCTCTTCCTGCCGTTCGTGAGCGAGGTGTGGCAGGTCTACGTCCTGATCTTCCTGCTGCAGACCGCCTCGGCCGCCTTCACTCCCGCCTTCCAGGCCCTGATCCCCGACGTCCTGCCCGAGGAGCGCGACTACACCCGGGCCCTGTCCCTGTCCCGGCTCGCCTACGACCTGGAGAGCCTCTTCAGCCCCGCGCTCGCGGCCGTACTGCTGTCGGTGATCACCTACGACCGGCTGTTCCTCGGCACGGCCGCCGGCTTCCTCGCCTCGTCCGCGCTCGTGGTGTCCGCCGTCCTGCCCCGGCGGGCGCGGGCCTCGGCCCCGTCCGGCGCGGGCGCCTACGCCAAGGCCACCGAGGGTGCGCGCCTGTTCTTCCGCACCCCGCAGCTGCGGTCCCTGCTGGCCATGAACCTCGCGGTCGCGGCCGCCGGAGCCGTGGTCACGGTCAACTCCGTCGTGTACGTACGGGAGTTCCTGGGGCTGTCCGCCGAGTCCGTCGCCCTCGCGCTCGGTGCCTACGGAGCCGGCTCCATGGCCGTGGCCCTGGCCCTGCCGCGGATCCTGGAGAACCGCCCGGACCGGCGGGTGATGCTGACCGGCGTCCTGCTGCTCCCGCTCGCCTTCGGCGCCCTCGGTGTCATCACCTCGGCGCAGGCCGGCGGCTGGCGCTGGCCCGCGCTGCTGGGCACGTGGGCCGGGTTCGGGGCGGCGTGCTCGATGGTGCTCACGCCCGCCGGCCGGGTGCTGCGGCGCGCCGCCCCCGAGGGGGACCGCGCCGCGGTGTTCGCCGCCCAGTTCTCCCTGTCGCACGCCGCCTGGCTGCTGACGTACCCGCTCGCGGGCTGGGTCGGCGCGAAGGCCGGACTCGGGTGGGCGACGGCGGCCCTGGGCGCGATCGCGCTCGCCGCGGCGGTGCTCGCGGCCCGCCTGTGGCCGGAGCCGGTGACGCACCGGGGCCACGTACACGTACACGAGCACGAGCACCGCGGGCTGGCTCCCGGGCATCCGCACCTGCGCGGGGCGCGCCGGGCCGGGGCGGGATGGCGGCACAGCCACCACCACTTCACGGACGACCTGCACGCCGCCCGCGGCTGAGCCGGCGGCGGCCCGTGCGCCGGGGCGGCCCATCGCGTGCGGCCCGTACGCCCGGCCCGTGCGTCCTCGCCCGTACGCCCGGCCCGTACGCCCTCGCCCGTACGCCCTCCACTCCGCGCGGATTCACCCGAATGGCGGCGCTCAAATGTCCCCGCGCCCCGCCGCCACGGACGCTGGGCGCAGCGCAGGACCCCCGGCGTCCCGCCCGACGAAGGAGCCTCCCGTGGCACAGGCAACGCCCCCCAGCAGGGCCCCCAACAGCGGATACACCTCCGACGTACCGAACCCGTGGGCGGCGAGCGGCACCGTGTTCGCCGCCGTGCTGATGCTCGTGGAAGGCGTACTCGGCATCCTGAAGGGAATCGTCGGCATCGCCAACGACGACGTCTACGCGTCCGTCGGCGACTACACCTTCAAGTTCGACGTCACGGCGTGGGGCTGGATCCACCTCGTGCTGGGCATCGTGCTCGTGGTCGTCGGTGCGGGCATCCTCAAGGGCGCGGCCTGGGCCAAGGCCACGGGTGTGGTGATCGTCGCGCTGGACATCATCCTCAACTTCCTGTGGCTGCCCTACACGCCGCTCTGGGGACTCATCTCGATCGCCATCGGCGTCTTCATCATCTGGGCCCTGTGCACGGACAGGTCCTCGTCCCGCTCCACCACCTCCTGAACGGCGCTCCGGGCGTCCTTCCCCCTCCGCGCACCGGCCGGCGGCCGGCGTGGTGGACGGGAAGGACGCCCCCGGCGCGTTCGTACCGCGCCGTACGCACGCCCTCAGGGCCCGGGCGCCGTGACGGGTACGGCCGCGGTCAGCACGGCGCCCTCACCGGGTGACGACTCGATGGTCAGGGTCCCGCCGAGCTGGTGCATCCGGGCCCGCATCGCCGGGACGCCGTGTCCGCGCAGGCCGGACGGGGCCTCGGGGAGGGCGTCGGGGTCGAACCCCCGCCCGTTGTCCGCGACATCGAGGACGACCTGGTCGTCGAGCCGCGTCAGGGTGAGCCCGGCGGCGGTCGCTCCGGAGTGCTCCCGCACGTTGGCCAGTGCCCCCTGGGCGATGCGCAGCAGCGCGGACTCCACGCGTTCGGGCAGCGGGGCGATGTGCCCGCCCGCATCGATGTGGACGCGCACCGTGAGTCCGGCGCCGGACTCCCGTGCGGCGAGGGCGTGCAGGGCTGCGTCGAGGCCACCGCCGTGGGCGAGGTCGGCGGGGGCGAGGTCGTGCACGAAGCGGCGGGCCTCCGCGAGGTTCAGCTCCGCGATGGACGCGGCGGAGCGGACGTGGCTACGGGCCTTGGCCGGGTCGGTGTCCCAGGTCCGGTCGGCGGCCTGGAGCAGCATCCGCTGGCTGGACAGTCCCTGGGCGAGCGTGTCGTGGATCTCCATCGACAGCCGTTCGCGTTCGGCGAGGGTGCCCGCGCGGCGCTCGGTGGCGGCCAGTTCGCGGCGGGTGCGGACGAGGTCGCCGATGAGGGCGTGCTGGCGGGCCGCTTGGCGCTGCATGTGGAGGAAGACGGCGGTGGTGAGCACGGCGACGGCGGCGGGTCCGATCACCAGGTCGAGGTTGAAGCGGGGGGCCAGGGTCAGCTGCGCGAAGATCACGAGGAGCGTGAGGAACGCGACGAGGACGTACGCCGCGACGGGCGGCAGGGTGCGCAGCACGGAGTAGAAGAGCGGGACCGCGACCCACGCGAAGCTGGGCGCAAGCAGGACGAGGACGGCCCAGACGGTGACGACCATGCCCAGCCAGAGGAGCCGGGAGGCCGCAGGCCGGGGCACGCGGCCGAGAGCCGGGGGCGCACTGGCCGCCCCGGAGGGGCCGCCGAGCACGTAGAGGACGGCGAGCAGGACGGCGAGGGCGATCACCCAGGGGGCGCGGGCTTCCTCGGTGTGCCGCTGGACGAAACGGATCATCGACGTGCCGATCAGCACGAAGAACGTGACGCGTATGACGAGCGCGAGCCGCCGGTCGTCCGAATCACTCCCGGCGGGAGCGCAGTTGCCGACAGGACGGGAAGGACCGGAAGGGCCGGAAGGACGACTGAGGTCGGGCCGCACGTGCGCCTCCTGGCATGGGGTTCCCCGGATCGGACAAACCATCACATTGTTGCCGAGTGGGGTGGATGCCGAGGCATCCCCATCCGATGGCCCGCGTGTCACCCCGATCCCACCCGCCGCATGCACCGGCCCGTTGCCGGTCCTCGTGCCGGCGGGCTCCGCGTCCGCCAGGCCGTCGACCACCGGCGTGAGCGGGCGACGGGTGGCGGGACGGGGCGGGAAGAACGACCGAGGCGGGAGGACAGCTCGCCCTCCCCCGCATGGTCGTCACGGGTGAAGATCACGCCCTGGCGCCCGCGGGCATCGCGGTTGTGGGCGGTCTGGAGCGCCAGGGCGCTCCTACTTGACCAACCTCCATCGCCGGTCCGGTCCGACGGCCCACCTCGTCGTGGGTGAAGGTCGGCGTGCGGCCGTCGGCCGTCTCGGAGCACAGCCGTCCGGCCAGGTCCCGCGACCGTATGACCTCTGCTTCCGGGTCGGGTACGGCCACCGCGTCTCAGCTCCCGCTTCGGCCGGTTTCCTGGTTCCGGAAGGCGTCCCGGGCGGCACGCACCGCGGCCTCGAGCCCGGCGTCGTCGAGGTCCCCGGGCTCGGCGAACGCGGGATCGACTTCGTAGTCCTCGAGGATCACGAACACCTGGTCGAAGAGGGTGCCGAGCACCCCCTGGAGCCGTTCGCCGTTCTTCTGGGACGCACGACGGGCTTCCCACCAGCCGGCTGCGAAGTCGCTTGCCGCGCAGGTCCCTTCGGCGAACGCGTCGAGCAGCGCCAGCTGCCGGGCCGCAGCGCTCTGCGGGTCGACGTCCTCGGGCCGGGACCATGCCCGGTGCACGGGCCCGTACGCGGCTGCCACGGTCGGCAGCGCGGGGTTGGCGGTGCGCCAGGGCGCGGGCGTGACGGCCGAAGCGCGCGCGTGCCGTGTCGACCCCTTCCCCGACCGCCGCCGCCATGAACACGGCCGTTCCCGCGATCAGCGCGTAGCCCGGTCCGGGGAAGAGGACAGCCCCTTGCAGGCCGGGCGCGCACAGCAGGAACGGCGGGTGGACGTCCATGCCCTCCGTACCCGTGGCCGACCGGGACCGCGTACCGGCGATCGCGCCGGAGGCGTCGGCGAGGTCGGTGGCGAGGTGAGTGGCGAGGACGTACGGGGATCCGACCGCACGGCAGCCGGCCGCGATCCGGCGGCCCAGCTCCGCGTCGAGCCGGGTGCCCGCGGGCACCGGGGTCACCGATTTACCGCGGAGCCAGGACGGGGCGAAGGTGCCGTCCCGGCCGAGCACGGCCCGCACGTCCGGTGCGCCGTCGCGTTCCGAGTCCTCGAACTCCGAACCGGTCACCACAAAAACCCTTTGTCGATGATTCCCTGGAACTGTTTGTCGCCCAGCTTCCAGGCCGACCAGAACGTACCATCGGCGTGCAGCATCACCATCTGCCGCGGTCGATCTCATCCTGGCGGTCATCGGCCGTAAGGATGCGCTCGGTCTGGGCCAGGGGGACGTCGCCGCGGTGGTCCCAGGTGAGGGCGACCGTGTGCGGGGCGTCCGGCTGACTGCTGGTCTGTTCGCACAGCGTCATGCCGTCCCAGGTGAACCGCACTTCCTCCGCCACGCTCTCGCCGTCGGCCCCCAGGCGCTGTTTCGCGGTGCGGCGGCCGAGCGGGTCGTAGCGGTACCTCCACCGTGTCCCGTCGGAGGTGGTCACAGAGGCGCCCGGTCATCTGCTCGCCGACCGGCTCGGGGGAGCCGGTACCGGAACAAAGGCCTACCACAGCCTGGAGAACCCCGCGGCCGACGTCAGAACCGGCGTGTAGTCCGGCGTGCAGCACAGACCCCGAACAGCAAGTGAGGATCGCATGACCCGCACCACACCGCCCCGCCCGGTCGACGCCGAGGCCCAGTTCCCCGCCCTCGGCGACTACCGCCGCACCAGCACGCGCCTCCACCCGCGCCCCGGCTCGCCGAAGGCCGACGACAGCTCGGTGGCCGGCCCGCTCCTGTGGCCCGCCGGCGAACCGTGGCCCGTGTGCACCGCCGTCCATCCCAAGGGCAGCGGGCATCGTCTGTCGGACGTGCGCCTCCAGCGGCAGATCCTCGACGAGGCATGGCACCGTCATCCCGGGTCGGGCCCCACCGATGCGGAACGTGCTGTCTTGGACACCCTCCGGCCAGGACCGCACGCCCCGCAGATCGCGGACGCCGACCCGATTCCGCTGCTCGCCGCCGCGCAGCTGTTCGCCCGCGACATCCCCGATCTGACCGGACCGGACGGTTGTGACCTGCTCCAGGTCCTCTGGTGTCCTTTCGAAGTGCACGGCCCCGACCGGACCATTGAGGTCGTGCTGAAGTGGCGGCGCTCCCAGGACGTGGGCGAGGTCCTCGATGTGATCCCTGAACCCGTAGTGGTGGGGAGGGCCGAATGCGTCCCGAACCCGTGCGTGCTCCACCCCGAACAAGTCGTGGAGCACGAGTACGAGGGTCTGCTGGACGAGGGCCTTCAGGAGGCCATCGAAATGTGGGAGGTGGGAGACGAAGAAGAGGACGGTGACGCCTTCGACTCCTCCGGCTCCTCCGGCTTCGACACGTACGAGGAGTACGAGGCTGCCATGGCCGCCGCGCGCGCGGACGAGGACGATGAGGTGACCTACCGGGGTGATCTGTCCATCGCGCCCGGGTGGAAGGTAGGCGGCTTCGCCGCGTGGCACCTCACCGACCCGGCCCACATCGACTGCGGAGTCTGCGGAGCACCCATGCCTCCGTTGCTCACGGTGGCCGTCAGTGAAGGGGACGGGGCCTCGGAGAGCTGGATCCCGCTGGAGGACCAAGACTCCCTACCGGACAGCCGTATCAGCGACCCCACTGGCGTCTACCTCGGCCGCGGCCTCATGCGCGTCCACACCTGCCCCACCACCCCGACGCATCCGCATCGGCTCAGCTTCCAGTAGGAGACGCGTGCCGCCCGGCGGTCAGGCGTGGTTGACCGGGAGGACGTCCGGGGAGAGGGCGCCCGCGTGGGCCGAGGCGCTCGTCATCTGCTTGCGGTGGTGGCGGCACAGGACCTCGTAGCCGATCTCCTCCGCCGGGCGGTTCACGTCGCCGACCACCACCTGGGCGCCTTCCACCACCGTCTCGCCGCCCACCGTGCGGGCGTTGTGCGTGGCATAGCCGCGTCGCCGCAGGCGCTGCCCATCGTGGCCGAGCAGCTGCTGCCCCGTGCGGCGGCCCACCGCGTCGAAGGTTTGGGAGAGCGAGGATCCGCCGCCCAGGGAACGTGACACGGTCCGGCCGGCGGCATCACGGACGAAGGTGACCGTTCGGCCCGCCGTGGTGAGGCGGGTCCGGCGGCCGGCCGCGTCGTACGTCCACTCGGTCTGCTCCCCCACGGGGGTGGTCCGGCCCGTCCGACGACCCACCTCATCGTGGGTGAATCTCAGCGTGCGGCCGTCGACCGTCTCGGAGTGCAGCCGTCGGGCGCGGTCCCGCAACCGTATGACCTCTGCATCCGGACCGACGATCCGGGCGGGCTTGCCCGTAACGTCGTACTCGTAGGTCGTCACCGCTCCGGCGGCCTCCTTGCGGAGGATCTGGCCCAGCTCGTTGTACGCGTAGGTGATCCGTTCGCCGGTGGCCGTGGTGCGGGACGTGAGGCGACCCGCCGGATCGTAGGTGTAGCCGGTGCGCCGGGCGTCGAAATCCCTCTCCCCGGCCGAGCGGCCCGCCTGGTCGTACGTGTACGACCAGGTCAGGCCCTGTGGGTTGGTGACGTCCGTGAGCCGCAGCTCTGCGTCGTGGGTGAAGGTGTACCGCACTCCGTCCGGACCGGTGCGGGCGGTGAGCAGGTCGAAGTCCCCGTACTCGGAGAGGGTCACACCGCCTGCGGCATCGGTGAACCGGACGCAGTTGCCCTCGCCGTCGTACATCCACGACTCCGAACCGCCGTCCGGGGCCGTACGGAGCAGCATCCGGCCCTCCACGCTCCACTCCATGCGGACGGTGTGGCCCAATGGATCCGTCACTGCGGTGGTGCGGCCGAAGGCGTCGTGCTCCCAGCGGGTGGTGTTGCCCAGAGGGTCCACGGTTTCGACGAGGAGACCTGCCGCATTGCAGCGGACCGCCGTCTTGTTGCCCAGTGCGTCGGTCACCGAGGCGATGTGCCCGCGCGCGTCGTGGGCGAAGCGCGTGGTGCTGCCCGAGGGGCCCGTCACCGAGGTGCGGTTTCCCCGCTCGTCGTAGGTCTGCCGGACCACGGTGCCGTCGGCGTTCACGATCCGCACGGGCCGCCCGAGGCTGTTGTACTCCGCCGTCGACCTGCGGCCGTCCGCTCCCCCTACGGACGTGACCCGGCCCGCCTCATCGTACGAGAGGCTGGTCCGGCGGCCCCCCGGGTCACACGGGACGGTCCTCGAAACGGTGCACGACGATCCAGTAGTCGTCGTCCTCCTCGGTGAGGGCGCACAGCCGTCGGCCGTCCGGGGACATCGCGATGACCATGGAGCCGGCCCCGGGTACGAGGGCGGCGGAGAGCGCCGTGTGCGAGGTGCGGCGCACCCGGACCCAGTCGCGATCGGCCCCCCGGACCAGGAAGCAGCCCTCGCCATCGATGACGGCAGCGGTCCGCGCGTGCTCCAGCCACAGCCGGTCGGCCTCCGCCAGCGCCCCCGGCCCTGAGCGCGCCACGGTGGCCTGCGGGGCCACCTCGACGTTGACGACGGCCTTGAAGGCCCGCGCGTACGAGGGCAGCCCCTCGGCGACGCCCTGCGCCACGACCTCCAGCCCGGCCTTCGCCAGCTGCGGCGCCGGCGCGCTTCCGCTCTGTTCGTCTGTCATCCTCAGCCACCGTTCTCGTAGAACAGGTGATGGTCGCCGCCTTCTTTGTTGATCTTGGCGTAGCGTTCCATCTCCTTGTAATTGCTGTTGTCCCAACCGAAGTTGACGAACTGACCACCGTCGGGCCGCTCACCCATGGCCTTCGGCATGCCCGCGTGGAAGTGCGGGCCCGCCGGGTCGTGGGTGTGCTCCACGACCACGCGGGAACCTCCGCCGTTCTTGAGCTCGTACTGCCAGAAGGTACCCAGGTGGGAGGCGTTGTCGGAGTAGGTGTAGCCCTCGACATGCTTGAGACCGATGTCGTCGGTGACCTTCCAGGTGGCCCACAGGTCGTCCACGTCGGGGTCCACCCCGGCCAGCCTGTGCGCGGCCTCCCGGGCCTCCTCCCTGGTCTTGAACGGGTTGCTCTTCTCGCCCTTGGGCGGGCAGCCGTCCGGGGCCAGGCCCAGCGGATCGGCCCACGTGTGCGGGTTGACCACGTAGGTCGAAGGATTCGGCGCGGGGGCCAGGCCCAGCGGGTCGGGGCTGAGGTAGCGGGCCGTCAGCGGATCGTAGTGGCGGAAGACGTTGTAGTGCAGACCCGATTCCGGGTCGAAGTACTGACCCGGGAACCGCAGCGGGGTGTAGGCCGTCGCGTCCCGGTTCCAGGTGGTGCTCCCCCAGAGGGTGGAACGGGTGCGCCAGGCGACGGCGCCCCGCTCGTCGACCAGCTCCGTCGGGGTGCCGACGAGATCCGTGACGATCGCGAAGAACCGCTGGTCGACCTCGCCCTGGTCTGCGGTGCGTATGCGTTCGGTCTGCGCCAGCGGATGCAGGCCCCGGTGCTCCCAGGTGAGGGTCACTTCCCGGGCCGAGCCGGCCGTGCGCGTCGTCTGCTCGCACAGGGTCGAGCCGTCCCAGGTGAACACCACCTCCTCCGCGACCTCGCCGGCCCCCGTCAGCCGCTGCTTGGCCGTGCGCCGGCCCAGCTCGTCGTACCGATAGCGCCAACGGGTTCCGTCCGGCGTCCTCACGGCGACCAGTCGGTCCTGGCCGTCCCACTCGTAACGCCAGGTGTCGGGCTTGCGCGACAGCCGGGGCTCCTGCCGGAGTACGACGCGTCCCAGCACGTCGTACTCGTAGCCGACCCGGCCCGCCCGGGTCAGCCGCGTCCCCTCGTAGGCGCGCAACCCCGTGGCGGACTCGCCGCCCGGGTGGGACTCGGGCCAGGACGCCGACCGCTGGTTGCCCGCCTCGTCGTACGCGTAGTGCTCGGTCCACTGCGCGGCCCGCACGGCTGTGACCCGTCCGGCCGGGTCCAGCTCGAACCGCCGTTGGCCGCCGTGCGCGTCGTCGATCCCGACGAGGGATCCGTCGGGGCGGTAGGAGTACCCGCGGCGCTGGATCAACCTGCCGTCGTGACCGGTGACGGCCCTGTCCGCCAGCCGGCCCCGGTCGTCCCAGGTGCTGGAGAGGGTGAGGTGTTCGCCGATCCGCCGCACGAGCTCGCGGCCGGCCGTGTCGTACTCAAAGGTGATCGTGCGGCCGGAGACCGTCATCTCACGGCAGTGGCCGGCCTCGTCGAAGCTCCACGCACTCACGGCTCCCGCCGGGGTCGTGCGCCCGGTGCGGCGGCCCAGCTCGTCGTGTTCGTACGTCAGCGTGCGCCCGTCGACGGTCTCCGAGCGCAGCCGGCCGGCGCTGTCGCGCAGGCGGGTCAGCGTGCTGTGCGGCCCCGCCGCGTGGGCGAGCTTCCCGAACACGTCGTATTCCAGAGTGGTGACCACCCCGTCGCATTCCCTGCGGATGATCTGCCCGAGGTCGTTGCGGTGGTAGACGGTCTGCCCCAGGGCGTTGGTCCGGCTCAGCAGCCCGCCCGCCGCGTCGTAGGCGTACGCCACGGTCCGGCCGTCGAAATCGGTCTCGGCGATCAGCCGGCCCGCCGGATCGTAGATGTAGGACCAGTGCAGGCCCTGGGGGTTGGTGACCCGGGTGAGCTGGAGGTCGGCGTCGTGTTCGAAGGCGTGGCGCACCCCGTCGGGCCCGGTACGTGCCACCAGGAGGTCGAAATCGCCGTACTCGTAAGAGGTGACCCCGCCCAGGCCGTCGGTGTGACGGACACAGTTGCCCTCGCCGTCGTACTCCCAGGACTGCTCGGTGCCGTCCGGTTCGGTACGGCGCAGCAGGCGGCCCTCGGTACTCCAGGTCAGTCGGGCGGTGTTGCCGAGCGGGTCCGTGACGGCTACGGGGCGTCCGAGGGCATCGCGCCGGTAGCGGGTCACGGCTCCCAGCGGGTCTGTGATCTCCAGTGGCAGTCCGGCGCGGTCGCAAAGGATGGCAGTGGTACGGCCGAGCGCGTCGGTCAGCGACGCCAGGTTCCCGCGCTCGTCGTAGGTGAAGCTGGTTGCGCCGCGGGCGCTGTCCGTCGCGGAGGTGATGTTGCCGCGCTCGTCGTAGGTTCGGCGGACCGTGGTGCCGTCATGGCGGGTGAGGTGGGTCGGGCCGCCGTGATCGCTGTACCGGGCGGTCGCCTCGCGGCCGTCCGGCCGGATCAGGGAGACCAGTCGGCCGTCCTCGTCGTACGCCATGCGACTGCTGCGGCCGAGCGGATCCGTCCGGGAGACCAGTCGGTTGAACCGATCGTAGGCGAAGCGGGTGGCGGATCCGTTGGCGTCGATCTCGGCCACGATCTGGGCCCGCTCGTTGACCTGGTACTGGCGTCGATGTCCGAGGGCGTTGACGACGGTGGTGACTCCGTCGCCGTACTCGAACCGGGCGTTGAGGTGCCCGTTGGTGCCTGACTGGGCGACGCAGCGGTCGCGGTCGTCGTAGGCGTAGTCGAAGTGGCGGTCGTTGGTGTCGGTCCAGGAGTTGATCCGGCCGTGGTCGTCGTAGCCGAACCGAAAGGGTAGGCCCGAGGAATTGGTGACCTCGCAGAGGTGGCCGTCGGTGTACCCGTAACGCAGGATCTCGGTCCCGTCGGCCAGGGCGAGCCGGGAGATCCTGCCCGCGGTGGCGGTCAGCTTCAGGTGGTAGCCGCCGCTGTGGACCACCTCTTGAGGGGTGCCGTCCTCGTCGTGGACGAAGGAGACGTGGTTGCCGTTGCTGTCGTCGATCTGCACCAGGAGCGCCAGCTCGTCGTTGTGGAGGGCGAAGTGCCATACACGCCCGCTGCGGGGGTCGGTGATGCGGTATCCGCCACCGTCGGCGTCCCTGGAGAGCGGCCAGCGGTGGCCGTGCGTGGGGTGGACGGGGACGCCGGGCGCCGGGTGCGGGTAGGCCAGGACGCTGGAGTCCTCCCGCAGGAAGACGATGCCCTCGGCATCGATCTCCAGCCGCTGGTCGATGGTGCTGGCCCAGGCCGGGCCGAACCACCGGCCCGCCCGGTAGGAGGACTCGAAGGTCCGCTCGAAGAGGAGCGGCAGGGTCCCGGACAGGGCCACGTCGGTCTGAGTGAGGATCATGCGGCCGGTCGCGACGTCGACCGGGTCCTCCTCGCACACCTTGTCCTTGGACGAGTCGCGGGAGGAGCTGTCTGGGCCGTCCTTTTCAAGGTGACTGCGGCCCGGCACCTTGACATCGTCGGCATGCTTGGCGGCGGAGCCGATCTTCTTGAGGGAGCCGAGGCCCTTGGAGCCGACGAGTTCCGGGATCATCTTGCCGATGCCCTCGGAGGGGTCCTTCAGGAACTCGTCGAGCATCTGCTTGCCCGCGCCCATGGGGTCGTTGACCATGGTGACCAGGCCCGCGGCCGTCGAGTTCAGGTTGGTCACGTACTCGGCCGGGTGCGTGAGGTTGTACGGGTCCATCGGGTTCAGCGCCCGGGCGAAGTTCGCCATGCCGGCGGTGCCCTTGAGGACGCCGCCCGCCAGGTGCGTCGTGGCCAGGTCCAGGTAGTCCATGCCGTCGCCGAGCTGCTCGGCGTACGAGGGCTTCGGCGGGGCCGCGTCACGGGCCGCGCGCACCGCCGTCCGTACCGTCTCCGCGACGTCGTTGCGCTGCTTGCGGGCGGTATCCAGCTTCTCCTGCGCCGCTTTGGCGATCGGAGTGCCGGGATCGGTGAAATCCTCCGACGGACGCGGCGGCAGCGGGTCCTGCTTCGCCTTGAACGCGTCGTTGTAGGTGTCCACCAGCTTGTTGTGGGCGGTGCGGGCGTCGGTGGAGACCTTCTTCGCCCGGTTGTACTCCTCCAGCGCCTCCTTGGCCTGGCCCTGCGCCCACTCCACCGTCTCCGCGAACCGGCCCATCGCGTCCGCGGCCTTCCCGAAGGCGTCCGCGGCCTTGAACCAGCGCGGCGGCTCCTTCGCCACCGCCTCCCGGAAGGAGTCCGCCGTCGCGCCCTTGAGGCCGTCCGGCTCACCCATCCCCTTCAGACCGTTGCCGACCTTGTCGAAGGAAGACTTGAAGTCGTTCAGGTGCGACACCTGCGCACGGATCTTCGACACGCTGCCGTAAACGAGCTTGTGGGGATCGTCGGTCTGCCCCAGCTCCAGCTCGGAGACGTCCGCACCGAGCTGGTTCGCCGCCGAGCGGCTCTTGTCGCGGATCCAGTCACCGGCGTCGTCCAGACCCACCTCGTCCGCGAGACCGGCCGTCTTGTCACCGGCCCACTCGACGAAGTCACCGACCTTCTCGGTGCCCTTCTCGATCCCGTCCTCGATGAAGTCCGGTACGAAATCCCCCAGGCCCATCAGCGCTCCCCCGCGTCACGCTTCGCCTGCTCCAGCAGATCGTTCAACGAGCCGATCTTCCCCG
This sequence comes from Streptomyces sp. NPDC002104, assembly GCF_053593795.1. NCBI lineage: Bacteria > Bacillati > Actinomycetota > Actinomycetes > Kitasatosporales > Streptomycetaceae > Streptomyces > Streptomyces sp. NPDC002104. Next base: position 128,145 of record NZ_JBSFDF010000007.1, read on the forward strand.
TCGACGTCAGCTTGTCGCCCGTGTCCGACCAGGTCTTCTTCATGTCCTCGGCACTCTTCTCGAAGGACTCGGCACTGTAGTCGGGCTTGTAGGCGTCGGCGGAGAACATGTCGCCCCACGACTTCTGCTCGATCTCGTCCTCGCTCGCGTGCGGATTGCCCAACACGGCAGCGTTCACCACCACCTTGAACGCGCCCTGGACGTACTGCTCCTCCTCCCACACCGTGCCCGCGGCGATCCCGAGGTTCCCGGCCAGCGCGCTCGCGTTCTGCACCAGGCTCCGCACCCCCCACTCCCAGCGTTCGCAGAAGTCCTCGAAGTCCTTGGACAACCCCATGTGGCCGGTTTCCATCCCCGTCATCGACAGATCGGAGAAACCGGCACCCTGCGAAGCACCCGCAGCGTCCGAGGACTCACGCAGCTCCCCGATCGCCGCCCGCAGACCGTCCCGGATGTTCTTGACCGCCGCCGGCGAAACCTCGAGATCCCCGTCGCCGGCCACTAGGCCACCTCCCCGCGGTCCAGGTCCACGGCGCTGCCGTCGGGAACGATCCCCGCGACCGGCGGGAAGAACATCGACCCGTCCTCGTCCGCCACGTTCACGGCCACACCCGCCGGACGGTCCGCCATCGGGACCACCGCGTCCACCAGCCGGGCGCCCAGCATCGAGAGGTACTCCCACTCCCGGCCTGCGTCCGCCTCGCCGCGCGCCGCCGCGAACCGGGCCAGCGCCTCCTCGTCCGTGAACGCGTAGATCCACCGGATACCACCGGACACCGCCGACATCAGGCCGCCGTCGGGGCCGTCCGGAAGGGGAACCAGCAGGACAGCCCGCCGGAACTCCCCCAACAGGCGGCCGGAATCACCCGCCCCGCTCCGTATCGCCGCGATCTCTGCGGTCAGTTCCATGGCTGCATCCCCTCCAGCGCCGGTCAGCGTCCTGGAACAACACGCTACCGGGGACCCCACTGGTTCCCTCAGGCCCCCTCGCAGCTCCCTGTCAGGCGTGGTTCACCGGGAGGACGTCCGGGGAGAGGGCGCCCGCGTGGGCCGAGGCGCTCGTCATCTGCTTGCGGTGGTGGCGACGGCACAGGACCTCGTAGCCGATCTCCTCCGCCGGGCGGTTCACATCACCGACCACCACCTGGGCGCCTTCCACCACCATCTCGCCGCCCACCGTGCGGGCGTTGTGCGTGGCGCGGGCTCCGCACCAGCACAGGGCCTCGACCTGGAGCTGCTCCAGGCGGTCCGCCAGCTCGATCAGGCGCTGCGAGCCGGGGAAGAGCTTGGTGCGGAAGTCCGTGGTGATGCCGAAGGCGAAGACGTCCATGCCGAGGTCGTCCACGATGCGGGCCAGCTGGTCGATCTGCTCCGGCGCGAGGAACTGGGCCTCGTCCACGATCACGTAGTCCGCCTTGCCGCCCTTGGTGAGCCGAGCCACCACGTACGCGTACAGATCCATGCCCTCCGGCGCCTCCACCGCCTCCGTCACCAGGCCGAGGCGGGAGGACAGCTTGCCTTCGCCCGCACGGTCGTCACGGGTGAAGATCACGCCCTGCAGGCCCCGCGCATCGCGGTTGTGGGCGATCTGGAGCGCCAGGGTGCTCTTTCCGCAGTCCATCGTTCCGGAGAAGAACACCAGCTCGGGCATGGGGAGTTCAGAGCCTTTCAGGGGGGAGGGGGGCCGGGAGCGTCAGGAGCGGATTTCGAGCAGCGGGACGAGCTGCTCGGCCGGGGTCATGGAGCCGTGCATGCCCGCGAGGGCCGATTCGTTGGGCTCGGCGCGCGAGGCGGTGATCGCCACGTCGGCCTGGGCGGCGGCGATGACGTCGCCGATGCGGCCGAGGACCCGCTCGTCGCATTCGCCCGGTGCGCCGAACCAGCCCAGGTCCAGGGCTTCCTGCCGGCTCGCGACCCAGAAGCGGTCGCCGAGCACCTCGCGCCAGACGGTCAGGACGTCGGCCTCGGCGCCGGGTACGGCGTACACGTGCCGGGCGCGGCCCTCGCCGCCCAGCAGGGCCACGCCGGCGCCGAGTTCCCAGTCGTCGTCGTAGTCGATGCGGGAGTCCTCGTCGAAGGGGACGTCCACCATGCCGTGGTCGGCGGTCACGTACAGCGCGGTGCGCGGCGGGAGTTGCTCGGCGAGGCGCTGGACGAGGCGGTCCACGTACATCAGCTGGCCGCGCCAGGCGTCGGAGTCGACGCCGTGCCGGTGGCCGGCCCCGTCGAGCTCGCTGTAGTACGTGTATACGAGCGAGCGGTCGCCGGCCGCGAGGCGCTCGGCCGCGAGGTCCATGCGCTCCTCGCCGGTCATCCGGCCGAGGAAGGTGCCGCCGCTCAGCGCGACCTTCGTGAGGGGGGTGGTCTGGAAGGCGGGCGAGGACACCTGCGCCGTGGCCACCCCGGCCGCGTCCGCCTGCTGGAAGACCGTCGGGTACGGCTGCCAGGGCTTGGGCGGGGTCCACGGGTGCCAGCGGAGCTGGTTCATCAGTTCGCCGGTGGCGGGATTGCGCACGGTGTAGCCGGGCAGGCCGTGCCGCGCGGGCGGCAGGCCGGTGCCGACGGAGGCCAGCGAGGTGGCGGTGGTCGCCGGGAAGCCGGCGGTGATCGGGCGCCCGGTGCCGCCGCGCGAGGTGGCGAGGAGGGAGGTGAGGTACGGGGCTTCGTCCGGGTGGGCCTTGATCTGCTCCCAGCCCATGCCGTCGACCAGGAACACGCAGTTGCGGTCGGCGGGGCTCAGCTCGGCGATCGAGGCCTCGAAGCCGGGTACGCCCTGGCCGGCCACGAGGGTGGGCAGCAGGTCGGCGAGCGAGCCGGTGCCGTAGTGCGGCACCGGGGCTCCGGCCAGGTCCAGGAGCTCGGGCTCGTCCTGCCAGCTCTGCGCGGCGGAGTACGACGCCATCAGCGGGCGTGGGTGGCGGACGTGGCTGCTGTGGCCTCGGAGAGCGCCTGGGCGAAGACCAGGGTCTGGCGGACCGCCTCGGGGCCGTCGCCGGCCTCGCTGACGCGCAGGCTGAGGTCGTCGGCGGTGGAGTTGCCGGTGTAGCCGTGGTCGGCGTCGCAGTTCTGGTCGCCGCAGGCGGCGGGCTCCAGGTCGATGCGCGAGACCGCGCCCCAGCCGATGGTCAGGACGACCTCGCGGGGCAGGGTGCCCGGGGTGTAGGACTCCGGGTTGGCGACGACGCGGCTGAGCACCACGGAGGAGATGCTGGCCAGCTTGACCGATTCGGTGGAGGTGGTCGCGTACGGGGAGGGGGAACCGGCGTCGGCGGCCTGCTCATCGGTGTGGCTGACGATGAAGCGGTTGCCGGTCAGGACCAGCACCGTGACGTGCCGGCGCACCTCGTTGGAGTCGAAGGTCGTCTCCTGGTGGACCAGGTACGACGCAATCGGCTCGCCGCCCACCGCGGCCTCCACGGCCTCGGCCACGAGGGCCGGGTAGTAGCCGCTGCGCTCGATCGCCGTGCGCAGCCCCTGGGTCGTCGTACCGGATTTCGCCATGAGGTCCATCCTAAGGCCCGTACGGGGCACCCCGGCCGCCCTGGGGCTCGTCCCGGGGCCTCAGTAGCTGGGCAGGGTCCGCGGGCCGAGATCGCCGCGGGCGGGCGGGTGTGCGACGCGGACCGTCGCGCTGAGCACGGACAGTCCCTCGGTGGCGACGACGACGGGCTCCAGGGCGACCCCGACCACCTCGGGGTGGTCGTCGACGAGGCGGGAGAGGCGCAGCAGCAGTTCCTCCAGGGCGGGGGTGTCCACGGGGTCGCTGCCGCGCCAGCCGAAGAGCAGCGGGGCGGTGCGGATCGAGCGGATCAGGCTCGCCGCGTCCTTGTCCGTGGCGGAAACCAGCCGGTGGGCGGTGTCCCCGAGCAGTTCGGAGGCGACCCCGGACAGCCCGAAGGACAGGACGGCGCCGGCGGCGGGGTCGATGACGGAACGGATGACGGTGTCGACGCCCCGGGGAACCATCGACTGGACCACGGGGAGGAGTTCCTGCGGTTTGCCCAGCGCGTGGGTGAGCTCCTCGTACGAGCGGCGCAGCTCGGCCTCGGTGGTGAGGTCGAGGCGGACCCCGCCGAGGTCGGCGCGGTGGCGCAGGTGCGGGGCGGTGGTCTTCAGCGCGACGGGGTAGCCGAGGACGGCCGCGGCGCGGACCGCGGCGTCGGCGCTGGGCGCCGGCAGCGTGGCGAGCACCCGGATCCCGTACCGGGCGAGCAGCTCGCGGGCATCGGGGTCGTCGAGGGTGACCACCGCCTCCTCCCCCACGCCGGCCAGCAGGCGGGAGAGCTGCCCGGCGGCCCCGCTCTCGTCGATGTCCTCGAACTCGGGCACCTGCCCGACCTCGGCGACGCCGCGGCGCCACTGCCCGTACCGGACGGCTTCGGCGACGGCCTTGACGGCCCGCTCGGCGGCGGGGTAGCTGGGGATCCGGGCGGCCGCTCCCGGAGCGGGCACGGCGGCGGCACCGGAGGCCGCGCCGCCGGAGGCCGGCTCAGGCCGGAAGGGCGCGGCCGGGGCGGCGGGCCCGGGGGCGGCGGCGGGCCCGGAGGCGGCGGCGGTCGCGGAGCCGGAGCCGGAATCGGAGTCGGCCCCGGTGGTGGGCATCGCCTCGGACCCCGCGGCCAGGGCCGCCAAAGCCGTCGCGGGCGTCGGCAGCGCCGCGGGCAGCGCGGCCGCGAGGTCCGCCGCCCCCGCCGGCGCGGTCGCCGCCGAGAGCGCCTCCGCGAGGGCGCCCAGTTCCACGTGGACCACGGCCACCGGCTTGCCGGGGTGCCCGGCGGCGGCCGCCCGCAGGGCTTCCGCCAGATCGTCGGCGAGCGCGTGCTCGCTCACCCACGGGATCGCGGTGACGACGACGGCGTCGGTGTCCGGCGAGGCCAGCGCCGCGGAGACGGCCGTACGGAAGTCCTCCGGCGAGGCGGCCGTGGTCAGGTCGAGCGGCGGCAGCGGCCGCAGCCCCTCCGTCAGGCAGGCGTCGTAGGTGAGGACCCCGAGCGATTCGGAGTTGCCGAGGATGGCCACCCGCGGCCCGGCCGGTACGGGCTGCGAGGCCAGGAGCAGGCCGACGTCCACCAGCTCGGTCACCGTGTCGACCCGGATGACGCCGGCCTGCCGCAGCAGCTCGGAGACCGTCGCCTCGGGCAGCCGGGTGCCGGGGACCACGTGTCCGGCGGGGGTGCGCCTGCCTCCCCTGGCGACGACCACCGGCTTGACGGCGGCGGTGCGCCGGGCGAGGCGGGTGAACTTGCGCGGGTTGCCCAGGGTCTCCAGGTACATGAGCGCCACGTCCGTGGCCTCGTCGTCGTACCAGTACTGGAGGATGTCGTTGCCGGAGACGTCGGCCCGGTTCCCCGCGGACACGAAGGAGGACAGCCCCTCCCCGCGCCGCAGCAGCCCGGAGAGCAGCGCGATGCCGATCGCCCCGGACTGGGTGAACAGGCCGACCCTGCCCCGCGCGGGGGCCGGAGCGGGGGCCAGGGAGGCGTTCAGCTCCACCTCGGGGGCCGTGTTGATCACCCCGAAGGCGTTCGGTCCGATCAGCCGCATCCCGTACGAGCGCACCTGCCGGACCAGTTCGCGCTGGCGGGCCATGCCCTCGGGCCCGCTCTCCCCGTATCCCGCGGACAGGACCACGAGGCCCTGCACCCCGTGTTCGCCGCAGGCCGCGACCGCGTCGGGGACCCGGTCGGCCGGGACCGCGATGACGGCCAGATCGACGGGGGCGCCGACGGCGCCGAGCGTGGGGTAGGCGCGTACGCCGTCGAGCAGATCGCGGGTGACCGCCTCGTTGACCGCGTAGAGGTGGCCGTGGAAGCCGCTGTCGCGCAGGTTGCGCAGGGCCGCCGCGCCCACGCCCGCGAGGGAGCGGCTGACGCCGATCACCGCGACCGAGCCGGGGGACAGCAGGCGCTGGACGGAGCGGGCCTCGGCGCGCTGCTCGCGGGCGCGCTGGACGGCGAGGGATTCGGCGGTCGGTTCGAGGTCGAGCGTGAGGTGGACGGAGCCGTCCTCGAAGCTGCGCTTCTGCTGGTAGCCGGCGTCCGTGAACACCTTGATCATCTTGCCGTTCGCCGGCAGCACCTCGGCCGCGAAGCGGCGGATCCCGCGCTCGCGGGCCACCGCACCGATGTGTTCGAGCAGGGCGGAGGCGACCCCTCGTCCCTGGTGGGCGTCCTGGACGAGGAAGGCGACCTCGGCCTCGTCGGAGGGCCCGGTGGCCGAGCGGCCGTCGGCGCCGATCCGGTCGTAGCGGACGGTGGCGATGAACTCGCCGCCGATCGTCGCGGCGAGCCCGACCCGGTCCACGTAGTCGTGGTGCGTGAAGCGGTGCACGTCGCGGTCGGAGAGCCGGGGGTAGGGGGCGAAGAAGCGGTAGTACTTCGACTCGTCCGAGACCTGCTCGTAGAAGCTGACCAGCCGGCCCGCGTCGGCGGTGGTGATGGGCCGGATCCGGGCGGTCCCGCCGTCCCGAAGGACGACGTCGGCTTCCCAGTGGTCCGGGTACGAGGGGTCGGACTCGGTCGTCATGGGGTCACCTTAAGGCGCGAACGGTTCGATTGGCCTGGGCGCGGCGCATCGGGCAAGCTGGCTCGAATCAGGGCAAGCTGGGGTAGGTCGAACGGCGGGGAAACTCGGGCCGAAGGTCGGTTCGACCATTCCGGACGTCGTGAGAGACTGGTCTAGACAACCGTAAGAACCTGAAGGGCATCACCATGGCAGAGCGCCGCGTCAACGTCGGCTGGGCCGAGGGCCTGCACGCTCGTCCCGCCTCGATCTTCGTCCGTGCGACGACCGCTTCCGGCGTCCCGGTGACCATCGCGAAGGCCGGCGGCGACCCCGTCAACGCCGCCTCCATGCTGGCGGTTCTGGGCCTGGGCGCCCAGGGCGGCGAGGAGATCGTCCTGTCGTCCGACGCCGATGGCGCCGAGGCCGCGCTGGACCGCCTCGCGAAGCTGGTCGCCGAGGGTCTTGAGGAGCTCCCCGAGACCGTCTGACCCCTTCGGGTTCGACCCGCAGGACTTGCTGGACTTGCTGGACTTGCACGGCGAAGCCGGTGCCCCCGACCGATGAGGTCGAGGACACCGGCTTCGCTGCTTTCCGTACGCGTCGCCGTTCCGGCGCACGCCATGCCCGCCGGCCCGCGTCATGGCGGCCCGCATCATGGCGGCCCGAGCCATGGCAGCCCGAATTCCGGCGGCCGAATTCTGGTGACCGGATTCCGGTGACCGAATTCCGGCAGCGCAATAGGACCCGGAATTCAGGGCGCGGCACACCAGGCGCGGGCACGCATTACCGGCCCGGATATCGCCCCTTTGTATACGGCGTTTGTTAATGCGGAACGCTCGCCGTGTTTACGGCAGGTTGCAAAGTCCTCACGCGCATCCGGTGCGCCCCCGCCGCCCGGTCCACGTGGGCCGCGGTCAGCGCCCGGGCCCGCTCGGCGTCGCCCCGGGCCACCGCGTCCACGATCGCGCCGTGCTCCGCCCAGGACTCCACGGGCCGCACCGGGGCCTCCACCACGTACATCCAGGCCACCTTGTGGCGCATCTGGGTGAGCAGGGCGATGAGCCCGGGACTGCCCGAGGCCTGGGAGAGCGTCTCGTGGAACCAGCCGCCCAGGGAGCGCAGATCCTCCCCCTGGCCCCGCCTGGCCCGTTCCTGGCCCAGCCTGACCAGGCCGCGCAGGACCTTGAGGTGGGCCTCGCTGCGGCGCCGGGCCGCCCGGGCGGCCGCGAGGGGCTCCAGGAGCATCCGTACCTCCAGGAGGTCGACCGCCTCCTGCTCGGTCGGCTCGGCCACGCAGGCACCGGCGTGCCGGCGGGTGGTCACGAACCCCTCGGACTCCAGCGTGCGCAGCGCCTCGCGCACCGGGACGCGCGAGACCCCGTACCTGCGGGCCAGCACCTCCTCGGTCAGCCGGGAGCCGGGCCCGAACACCCCGGAGACGATGTCGTCGCGGATCGCTGTGCATACCGTGTGCGCGGGAATACGCAAGACCGGACCTCCGCCTTTTTCGTATGGCTGTGCGCGTTGCGACTCTATTGCAACACACGATAATTTCCGAGGACGGCCGGAAATACGAAACATTCACACACCGCGGGGCGCGAAACACGACGAAGGCCCCGGCTCTCAAAGAGCCGGGGCCTTCGTGGAAGACGTGCGGTGGGGCGAGCGGTCAGACGTTGACGCCGTGCGAGCGCAGGTACGTCAGCGGGTTGATGTCCGAACCGTAGTCGGCGCCGGTGCGGGCCTCGAAGTGCAGGTGCGGGCCGCTGGAGTTGCCGGTGGAGCCCGACAGGCCGATCTGCTGGCCCGGGGTGACCTGCTGGCCGACGCGGACGTTCAGCGAGGACATGTGCCCGTACTGGGTGTACGTGCCGTCGGCGTGCTTGATCACGACGTTGTTGCCGTAGGCGCCGCCCCAGCCCGCCTCGACCACGGTGCCCAGGCCGACCGCGTGCACGGAGGTGCCGGAGGAGGCGTGGAAGTCGATGCCGGTGTGGCTGCCGGAGGACCACATGCCGCCGCCCGCGTGGTACTGCGTGCTGACGTAGGAGCCGTCGATCGGCGAAACGAAGGTGTTGAGGCGCTTGCGCTCCTCTTCGCGGGCGGCGCGCTCGGCGGCCTCGCGCTCGGCCTTGGCCTGGGCTTCGGCCTTCGCCTTGGCCTCGGCGGCCCGCTGGCGGGCGTCGGCCTCGGCCTGCGCCTTGGCGGCGGCGGCCTCGGCGGCCCGCTGCTGGGACTGGGCCTGGGCCTCGACGTCACCGGCGAGCTCGTCGGCCACGACGATGGTGTTCAGGGCGCCGGTGTCCTCCACGGAGGGAGAGTGGTCCGCGGCGAACGCGGGGCCGGCCAGGGAGCCCACGACGCCGGTGGCGGCGAGGGCGGCTATGCCGGCGTAACCGGCGGTCTTACGGCTCATACGGCTCGAACCGCGGTGCTTGCCGGCGGCACTGCTGCCAAACGCCATGAAGGGGCTGATCCTTTCCTTCCCTCTCGCCTACCGGGTTAGCTGACGGGTTCGGAGCAGGAAGGTCTCCTACGGGCCCCCTCTTGCGAGGCGGTCCGATTCACCCCAGGGACACAAGTGGGTCCCCGGCTCCCCAGGCTCGCGCCTGACGGGGACTCGGCGATCGCTGCCCGGTGCCGCGGATGCGGCGGTTACGACTGACGGACAGCACGGCCGACGCTAGGCGGATCTTCAGGTAATCACCAAACAGACGCGCCCTTTTGTTGCGTACGCCACACCACATACGAGCAACCACGCCAGAAAAAGGACAAGAAACCCAAAAGGGGCTCCAGCGGACAAGCCGCCGGAGCCCCTTCCATGGCAAGCCAGTTGACGGCCCGCCGGAGACCACCGGCGATCACCGGAGGTCACGGGCGGTCAACTGGCGGTCAGGCGCCGATCAGTTGGCGACCACGGTCACTTCGCCGATCCCGAGGGCCCGTACCGGCTCCTCGATCACCGAGGCGTCCCCGACCAGGACCGTGACCAGACGGTCCACCGGGAAGGCGCTGACGACCGCCGAAGTGGCCTCCACCGTCCCGGTCTCGGCCAGCCGCGCGTACAACTGCGCCTGGTAGTCGTCCGGCAGCTCCTGCTCGACCTGGTCGGCGAGCGTGCCCGCCACGGAGGCGGCCGTCTCGAACTTCAGCGGGGCCACCCCCACCAAGTTCTGCACGGCCACGTCCCGTTCGGCGTCGGTCAGGCCGCCCTCCGCGAGGGTGCGCAGCACCGTCCAGAGGTCGTCCAGGGCCGGGCCGGTGTTCGGGGTGTCCACCGAGCCGCTGATGGCGAGCATCGAGGCGCCCTTGCCGTCGGCGGTGGAGCGCAGCACCTGGCCGAAGGCGCGCACGCCGTACGTGTACCCCTTCTCCTCGCGCAGCACCTTGTCCAGCCGGGAGGTGAGCGTGCCGCCCAGGCAGTACGTGCCGAGCACCTGGGGCGCCCAGACCCGGTCGTGGCGGTCCGCCCCGATGCGGCCGATCAGCAGCTGCGTCTGGACCGCGCCGGGCCGGTCGACGATGACCACGCGGCCCGTGTCGTCGGCGGTGATCGGCGGGACCGGGCGCGGGGCGGTGGTGTCACCGGTCCAGGCGCCCAGGGTGTCGGCCAGGACGGCGTCCAGGTCGATGCCGGTCAGGTCGCCGACGACCACCGCGGTGGCGGTCGCGGGGCGCACGTGGGCCTCGTAGAAGGCGCGTACGGCCGCGGAGTCGATGCGGGCGACCGTCTCCTCGGTTCCCTGACGGGGGCGGGACATCCGCAGGGAGGCCGGGAAGAGCTCCTTCGAGAGCTGCTTGGCGGCGCGGCGCTGCGGGTTGGCGCTCTCGTGCGGGATCTCGTCGAGCCGGTTGCGCACCAGGCGGTCGACCTCGGCGTCGTCGAAGGCCGGCGCGCGCAGTGCCTCGGCGACCAGCCCCAGCGCCTTGTGCAGGCGGGAGGCCGGGACCTCCAGGGAGACCCGCAGGCCGGGGTGGTCGGCGTGCGCGTCGAGGGTGGCGCCGCAGCGCTCCAGCTCGGCGGCGAACTCCTCGGCGGAGTGCTTGTCGGTGCCTTCGGACAGGGCGCGGACCATGATCGTGGCCACGCCGTCGAGGCCCTCGGGCTCCGCGTCGAGCGGGGCGGCGAGGTTGATCTCGACCGCGACCACCTGCTGGCCCGGGCGGTGGCAGCGCAGCAGGGTCAGGCCGTTGGCCAGTACCCCGCGCTCGGGGGCCGGGAAGGCCCACGGCTGCGGCTCGCCGGCCTCGGGGCGCGGGTGGAAGGTCATCGTGACGGCTGCGGTGTCGGCTGCGGTGTCGCTCACTGCTCCGCCCCCTCGTTCTGGTCGGTCTCGTCGATTTCGTCCGCCGCGTCGGCTTCGAGCGGCTCGTAGACCAGCACCGCGCGGTTGTCCGGGCGCAGTCGGGCCGCGGCCACGGCCTGCACTTCCTCGGCGGTGATGTCGAGGACGCGCTGGACCGCGGTCAGCGCCAGCTGCGGGTCGCCGAACAGCACCGCGAAGCGGCACAGTTCGTCGGCGCGGCCGGCCACCGTGCTCAGCCGGTCCAGCCACTCGCGCTCCAGCTGGGCCTGCGCGCGCTCCATCTCCTCGGCCGTCGGGCCCTCGGCGGCGAACCGCGCGAGCTCCTCGTCCACGGCCGCCTCGATGGCGGGCACCTCGACCCCGCTGGAGGTCTTGACGTCCAGCCAGCCCAGCGAGGGCGCGCCGGCGAGGCGCAGCATGCCGAATCCGGCGGCGACGGCGCTCTGGTCGCGGCGCACCAGCCGGTTGTGCAGGCGGGAGGACTCGCCGCTGCCCAGGACGGTCAGCGCCACGTCGGCGGCGTCGCACTCGCGGGTGCCGTCGTGCGGGAGGCGGTAGGCCGCCATCAGCGCGCGGGCCGGGACCTCCTCGACGATCTCCTCGCGGAGCTGGCCGCCCATGATCTCGGGCAGCGAGCCGTCGCGCGGCGGCTGCTTGCCGTCGTGGCCGGGGATGGTGCCGAAGTACTTCTCGACCCAGGCGAGGGTCTTCTCGGGGTCGATGTCGCCGACGACCGAGAGCACCGCGTTGTTGGGCGCGTAGTACGTACGGAAGAACGCGCGCGCGTCCTCCAGGGACGCGGCGTCCAGATCGGCCATGGACCCGATCGGGGTGTGGTGGTACGGGTGGCCCTCCGGGTAGGCCAGGGCCGTCAGCTTCTCGAAGGCCGTGCCGTACGGGACGTTGTCGTACCGCTGGCGGCGCTCGTTCTTGACGACGTCGCGCTGGTTCTCCATGGACTCGTCGTCCAGGGCGGCCAGCAGCGAGCCCATCCGGTCCGCCTCCAGCCACAGCGCGAGCTCCAGCTGGTGGGTCGGCATCGTCTCGAAGTAGTTGGTGCGCTCGAAGCTGGTGGTCCCGTTGAGGGAGCCGCCGGCTCCCTGGACCAGTTCGAAGTGGCCGTTGCCGGAGACGTTCTTCGAGCCCTGGAACATCAGGTGCTCGAAGAGGTGAGCCAGGCCCGTACGTCCCTTGACTTCGTGGCGCGAGCCGACGTCGTACCAGAGGCAGACCGCGGCGACCGGAGTCAGGTGGTCCTCGGACAGCACCACGCGCAGGCCGTTGGCCAGCCGGTGCTCGGTCGCTGTGAGGCCGCCGGAGCCTGCGTGAGCTGTGGCCGTGTGACCCATGGGCATGTGGTCCCTTCGATCGCGATGCAGAGATTCCTGTCAGACCTGCCACTGTATGCAAGCGTGTCGGCAGGCGGAGAAGTTCCCGGCCCAGTCCTGGGTCGGAGTCGGCGTTGTCGGTGCCTCGGGCCACAATGGTCCGCGTCACCCCTGTCCGAAACCGTCCGCCCGCACGACCCAGCCCCGTCCCAGTCCAGTCCCCGCCCCACCCCGTGAGAGCTCAGCTCATCCCGATTCTTGGTTAAGGAGCCGCGCAGCGATGGCCCGCCGCAGCACGAAGACCCCGCCGCCGGAGGATTTCGAGGAGAAGATCCTCGACATCGACGTCGTCGACGAAATGCAGGGCTCCTTCCTCGAGTACGCGTACTCGGTGATCTACTCCCGCGCCCTGCCCGACGCCCGCGACGGCATGAAGCCGGTGCACCGGCGCATCGTCTACCAGATGAACGAGATGGGCCTGCGCCCCGACCGCGGCTACGTCAAGTGCGCCCGTGTCGTCGGCGAGGTCATGGGCAAGCTGCACCCGCACGGCGACGCGTCGATCTACGACGCCCTCGTGCGCATGGCGCAGCCCTTCTCCATGCGGCTCCCGCTGGTCGACGGCCACGGCAACTTCGGCTCGCTCGGCAACGACGACCCGCCGGCCGCGATGCGGTACACCGAGTCGAAGATGGCCGACGCCGCCTCGCTGATGACGGACGGGATCGACGAGGACACCGTCGACTTCGCCGCGAACTACGACGGCCAGGAGCGCGAACCGGTCGTCCTGCCGGCGGCGTACCCGAACCTGCTGGTCAACGGCGCGTCCGGCATCGCCGTGGGCATGGCCACCAACATGGCCCCGCACAACCTCGGCGAGGTCATCGCGGCCGCCCGCCACCTGATCCGCTACCCGGAGGCGGACCTGGACGCGCTGATGCGCTTCGTACCGGGTCCCGACCTGCCCACCGGCGGCCGGATCGTGGGCCTCTCGGGCATCAAGGACGCCTACGAGAACGGCCGCGGCACCTTCAAGATCCGCGCCACGGTGGCCCTGGAGGACGTGACCCCGCGCCGCAAGGGCCTGGTCGTCACCGAACTGCCCTTCACGGTCGGCCCCGAGAAGGTCATCGCGAAGATCAAGGACCTGGTCGGCTCGAAGAAGCTCCAGGGCATCGCGGACGTCAAGGACCTCACGGACCGGTCCCACGGCCTGCGCCTGGTCATCGAGATCAAGAACGGCTTCCACCCCGAGGCCGTGCTGGAACAGCTGTACAAGCTGACGCCGATGGAGGAGACCTTCGGCATCAACAACGTCGCGCTGGTCGACGGGCAGCCGCTGACGCTGGGCCTCAAGGAGCTGCTGGAGGTCTACCTCGACCACCGCTTCGAGGTCGTGCGCCGGCGCAGCGAGTTCCGCCGCGGCAAGCGGCGGAGCCGCCTGCACCTCGTCGAGGGCCTGCTCGTGGCGCTGCTCGACATCGACGAGGTCATCCGGATCATCCGGGACAGCGACAACTCCGCGCAGGCCAAGGAGCGCCTGATGGAGCGCTTCTCGCTGAGCGAGATCCAGACCCAGTACATCCTGGACACCCCGCTGCGCCGGCTCACCCGCTTCGACCGGATCGAGCTGGAGTCCGAGCGGGACCGGCTGACCGGCGAGATCGACGAGCTGACCGGGATCCTCGACTCCGACAGCGAGCTGCGCAAGCTGGTCTCGGCGGAACTGGCCGCGGTGTCGAAGAAGTTCGGCACGGAGCGCCGTACGGTGCTGCTGGAGTCGGCGGGCACGGCCGTCGCGGCGGTCCCGCTGGAGGTCGAGGACACCCCCTGCCGGGTGCTGCTGTCCTCCACCGGGCTGCTGGCCCGTACGCCGAACGCCGACCCGCTTCCCGAGGAGGAGGGCGGCGCACGCGCCAAGCACGACCTGATCGTCTCGCAGGTCGCGGCGACCGCGCGGGCGGAGGTCGGCGTGGTCACCTCGTACGGCCGGCTCCTGCGGCTGTCGGTGATCGACCTGCCGCAGCTGCCCGACACCCACGCCGCGCCGAACCTGGCGGGCGGCGCCCCGGTCACGGAGTTCCTCTCCGCGCTGGAGGCGGACGAGAAGGTCGTCTGCCTGACCTCGCTGGACGAGTCGGGGCAGGGCCTGGCGCTCGGCACCGAGCAGGGCGTGGTCAAGCGGGTCGTGCCGGACTATCCGGCGAACAAGGACGAGCTGGAGGTCATCACCCTCAAGGACGGTGACCGGATCATCGGGGCGGTCGAGCTGCGCACGGGCGAGGAGGACCTCGTCTTCATCACCGACGACGCCCAGCTGCTGCGCTACCCGGCCGGCCAGGTCCGCCCGCAGGGCCGCCCGGCGGGCGGCATGGCGGGCATCAAGCTCGCGGACGGCGCCAAGGTGATCCACTTCTCGGCGGTGGACCCGGCGCGCGAGGCGGTGGTGTTCACCGTCGCGGGCTCGCACGGGACGCTGGACGACTCCATGCAGTCCGGGAAGCTCACCCCGTTCGACCAGTACCCGCGCAAGGGCAGGGCCACCGGCGGCGTGCGCTGCCAGCGCTTCCTGAAGGGCGAGGACGTCCTGCTGCTGGCCTGGGCGGGCGCGTCCCCGGTCCGCGCGGCCGCGGCGAACGGCACCCCGGCCCTGCTGCCGGCCGTCGACCCGCGCCGCGACGGCTCGGGCACGGCGCTGCCGGCGGTGGTCGCGGCGCTGGCGGGGGTGGCGCTGTAGGAGCGCCGCCGACGGTACGCGCTCATTCGGGTGGTACGTCCCAGGGACGTACCACCCGAATGGCGACTAGTGTTTTCCCTCTTGGCACTGGCGGGTGGGGCGGGGGGACAGAGAAGTGACGAGTCTTCGGTCGGGCGGATCGATCAGGGACTGGGCTGAGGCCCAGCGCCGAACGCAGCAGATGCAGTATGAGCCCGGGCTCCCCGCACCCGCACCCGCCGTGCTGGGCAACCGGCGGGAGCAGGCGACCGAACGGCAGCATCACGAGGGCGAGGCACGCCGGCGGTCCGCGCAGCTCGACACCGAAGTCGATTCCCTTCAGGGCCTGCTGGTCGCGGGGTGCCGAACACCCGCGTTCCGGATGTCCACCCTGATCCGACCGGAGCGGCCGGAGCCGTTCGATCCGGGCCATCTCGCGCACCCGGTACCGATGCCGCGCATCGACCAGTTCGAGCAGCAGAGCGCCGGGTGGACTCTCGGCTCGGGCCAGCGGGCGCAGGCGGAGCGGGACGCGCATGCCCGGTACACCCAGGCCTGGCAGGCCGCGCACGCGGCGGAAGCACAGCGACAGCAGCAACTGGCGTCGTACCGACAGCAGTACGACGTATGGGCAGCGGAGCAGATCGCCGGGATACGGGCGCACAACGGCGGGCTCGACGAGCTGAGCCGACTCCTGCGGGCCGGAGACCCGGAGGCCGTCGTGGAGTACTTCTCGGCTGCCCTCTTCGCCTCCACCGCCTGGC
>NZ_JBSFDF010000007.1:143862-179639 GCF_053593795.1 Streptomyces sp. NPDC002104
GCGGGCTCGACGAGCTGAGCCGACTCCTGCGGGCCGGAGACCCGGAGGCCGTCGTGGAGTACTTCTCGGCTGCCCTCTTCGCCTCCACCGCCTGGCCCGAGGCGCTGCCGAGGCAAGTGACGGCCGCGTACGACGGGGCCGCGCGCCAACTGGTGCTGGACTGGGAGCTGCCCGGCTACGCGGTCGTGCCCGAAGCCAGGTCGGTCCAGTACCTGCCGAGCACGGGCCAGTACAGGGTGAAGCCCCGCCCGGCCACGGAACGGCGGGGGCTCTACCGGGACGTGCTGGCGCAGTGCCTTCTGCTGGTAGTGCGCGAGGTGTACGCGGCGGACGAGTTCGCGGTGGTGGACTCGGTCGTGGTGAACGGCTTCGTCAACTCCCACGATCCGGTGACGGGACAGGACGCGCAGTTCGTACTCGCCGCCGTGCAGGCCGGCCGCTCCACCTTCTCCGGGCTGCGCCTGGAGCAGGTCAGTGCGGTGGACTGCCTGGTCGAGGGCTTGCGCGGCCAGTTGTCGGCGCGGCCCGACCAGCTGACCGTGGTCCGGCCCGGGCGCCGTCCCGAAGAGGTCGGCACGGTGGTCAGCCACGGCGGGCACGACGAGGAGCCGGACCTCTTCTCCATGGACCCGATCGTCTTCGAGAACCTGGTGGCCGAGCTGTTCCGGGCCATGGGCATGGAGGCGGTGACCACCCAGCGGTCGGGAGACGGCGGCGTGGACGTCGAGGCGCTGGACCCGACGCCGATCCGGGGCGGCCGGATCGTGGTGCAGGTCAAGCGCTACCGGAACACGGTCCCGCCGACGGCCGTGCGCGACCTGTACGGAACGGTCCAGGACCGCGGGGCGAACAAGGGTGTCCTGGTCACCACCGCGGGCTTCGGTCCCACCTCGTACGCCTTCATCGAGGACAAGCCCCTGGAACTGGTCGACGGGCCCGTCCTCGTGGACCTGCTGCACCAGCACGGCCTGCGCGGGCGCCTCGGCGGGGGCCCCACCGCGGCCCCCGTCCCCGCGCAGCGAACGGCCGGGCCGGCGCTCCCCGCCGAGTACAACGTGCTCGGCATGTCCTGGGCGGGGTCGGTCGCGCTGGACGTGTGCGCACTGGTCTGCGAAGGCAACCAGGTGCTGAGCGAGGACCACTTCGTGTTCTTCAACAACCCCGGCAGCCCGGAGGGTTCGGTACGCACTCACCCGCATTCGGCGCCCGACAAGGCCGCACTGCTGGTCGCCTTCGACGAGCTGCCGCAGCAGGCCGACCGGCTGGTCATCGTCGCCGCGGTCGACCCGGAAACCAATCCGGACGACGACCTGGCCGGCTTCACGAACGCCCGGATCCGGCTGTTGGACACCAGGGACGGGGAACTGGGCGAGTTGGAGGTCTCCGACGGCCGGGCCGGTGAAACCGCCCTGGTTCTCGGTTCCTTCCGGAGGCGCCCCAGTGGCGACTGGGACTTCGTCGTCGGCGGCAAGGGCTACCCGGGCGGGCTGGCGCCCCTGCTCGGCGACTTCGGCGTCGAGGTCGCCTGAGCGGCCGCCGGCTGCCCTCAGAAGTCGTCGGGGTCGAAGTCCGGATCGGACTCCGGGTCGGACTCCGGGGCGACGTCCGGGTCGGGCTCCGGGGCGGCTTCGGGTTGCTGCGCCGCCGGGCGGTCCACGTAGCGCAGCACCCCCCACATCGACTCCGGTCCGGCCCGCCACGGCTCCGGCTCGCGGCAGGCCTCCAGCTCGCGGAGCAGCGCGGGGCCGTCGGTGCCCGAGCCGATCAGGACGAGCTGCGTCAGGCGCGGCTCGCCCCGGCCCCAGGCGTGCGGGGCGAAGCGGAGGAAACGGCCGACCGCGTGGACCTCGTACCGCTCCTCGTGGCCGGGGACGCCGAAGTGAACGGAGCCCTTGATCCGGTAGAGGCCGGCGGGGCGGCGGTCGAGGAACTCGATGAAACGGCGCGGGCCGAGGGCCTGCTCCGAGACGAACTCCGTGCTCGCGTAGGCGGCGTGGACGTGGCCCGCGTGATCCTCGGCGTCCTCCTCGTGGTCGTGGGCCTGGGCCAGGAGGTCCTCGAAGGACAGCTGGCCGCGCGTCTCGGTCCACGGGCGGCGGTCGAAGAGCAGCTCCGGGTCGATGCGCCCGTGGTCCGCGCCGACGACCGGGATCCCCGGTGCGCAGAGCGCGGCGAGCGCGGTCTCGATCCGGGTGCGTTCGGCGGCGTCGATCCGGTCGGTCTTGTTGAGCACCACCAGGTCGGCGACGGCGAGGTGCCGGTCGGTCTCGGGGTGCGCGGCCCGGGTCGCGTCGAACTCCGCCGCGTCGACCACGTGCACCATGCCGCCGTAGCGGACGGCCGGGTTCTCGTTGGCGACGAGCATCCGGACCATCTCCTGCGGCTCGGCCAGTCCGCTCGCCTCGATGACGATCACGTCGATGCGGTGGACGGGGTCGGCGAGCTTCTCCAGGTAGGCATCCAGCTCGCTGCCGTCCACCGCGCAGCACAGGCAGCCGCCGCCGAGGGAGACCATCGAGTCGCCGACCTGGCCCGCCACCGACATCGCGTCCACCTCGATGGAGCCGAAGTCGTTGACGACGACCCCGATGCGGGTGCCGCCCCGGTGGCCGAGGAGGTGGTTGAGGACGGTCGTCTTGCCGGATCCGAGGAATCCGGCGAGGACGATGACGGGGATGCTGTTCACCCGGTCGATCGTAGCCAGCCTCAGCCGAGGGCGGGGACCGGCCGGGGCGGGGTCGGGCCGGTGTAGCGGGCGGCCGGCCGGATGATTTTGGAGTCGGCGGCCTGTTCCAGGACGTTCGCGCTCCAGCCGACCACGCGGGCCGCGCAGAAGGTCGGCGTGAACATCTCGCGCGGCAGCCCGCACAGCTCCATGACCACGCCCGCGTAGAACTCCACGTTGGTGTGCAGTTCCCGGCCCGGCTTGAGCTCGGCGAGGATCTCCTCGACGTGCCGCTCGACCTCCACCGCGAAGTCCACGAGCGGGCCGCCGAAGCCCAGGGCGATCTCGCGGAGCATTCGCGAGCGCGGGTCCTCCGTGCGGTAGACGGGGTGGCCGAAGCCCATGATCCGCTCGCCCGCGAGGACCCGTTCGCGGATCCACGGATCGATCCGGTCCGCCGTGCCGATGGCGTCCAGGGTGTCCAGGGCGCGGCTGGGGGCGCCGCCGTGCAGCGGGCCGGAGAGCGCGCCGATCGCCCCGGTGAGGCAGGCCGCGACGTCGGCGCCGGTGGAGGCGATCACGCGGGCGGTGAAGGTGGAGGCGTTGAAGCCGTGGTCGATCGTGGAGATCAGGTACCGCTCGACCGCGCGGGCCCTGACCGGCTCGGGCTCCCGCCCGGTGAGCATGTAGAGGTAGTTGGCCGCGTACGGGAGGTCGGCCCGCGGCTCCACCGGCTCCAGCCCCTGGCCGAGCCGGTACAGGGCGGTGAGCAGCGTCGGTACGGCGGCGCAGGCGGCCAGCGCGTCGGCGGCCCGGCGCTCGGGGGTCAGATCGTAGACCGGGCGGAACCCGGCGGAGGCACCGAGCAGCGAGAGCGCCGTGCGCAGCCCGGAGAGCGGGCCGGACAGGGCGGTGGCGCGGGCCAGGGCGGGCAGGGCGTCCCGCACCTCGGCGGGGAGCCGGCGCAGCGGGACGGTCTCGGCGGTGAAGGCGGCCCGCTCGGCGGCGTCGGCCGGCAGCGCGCCGCGGAACATCAGGTGCCACACGTCCTCGAAGGTGCGGCTCCCGGCGAGCTCGACGGCGGAGTACTGGCGGTAGTGGTAGAAGCCCTCACGGCCTCGGACGTCACCGAGCTCGGTCTCGGTGACCACGACTCCCGCGAGTCCGCGGGGGCTATCGGCGGGTGCAACGGTGGTGTTCATGGATCGACCATCCATGATGGACTCAATCACTGTCAATATTGATTGAATCAACATATGTAGGGTGTCCGTCATGAGCGTCATGAACGACGAGTCCGGTGAGTCCGGCGAGCGAAGGATCGGCACCCGGGAGGCGGCCCGGCTGCTGGGCGTGAAGCCCGCGACCGTGTACGCGTACGTCAGCCGCGGTCAGCTCACCAGCCGCCGCGACCCGGTCGGACGCTCCAGCAGCTTCGACGCCCGCGAGGTGGAGGCCCTGGCCCTGCGCAGCCGGCGCGAGGCGGCCGGTCCCCCCGGGGCCGCCGCCTCCGCCGCGGAGCTGTCCGTACGCACCGCGCTCACCCTCATCGAATCCGACCGGTACTACTTCCGCGGAGTCGACGCCGTCGAGCTGGCCTCGCGGTACCGCTACGAGGAGGTCGCCGAGTGGCTCTGGACGGGGACCCTGGTGCGCGGGGCCCGGTTCACCGCTCCCCCGGAGTCCCTCGCCGCGGCCCGCCGGGCGGTCGCCGCGCTGCCCGAGCACAGCGGTCCGATCGACCGGCTGCGGGTGGCCGTCGCCGCCGCGGCGGTCGCGGACCCGCTGCGCTTCGACCTGTCCGGGCCGTCCGTACTGGGCTCCGCGCGCTCCCTGATCCCCACCCTGGTCGGCGCCCTGCCCGAGGTGGGCCCCGCGCAGTGGGGCGGGGACGGCCGACTCTCCCGGCAGTTGTGGCCCCGGCTCTCCGCCCTGGACCCCGACCCGGACGCCCTGGCCGTACTGGACCTGGCCCTGGCCCTGCTGACGGACCACGACCTGGCCGCCTCGACCCTGGCCGTACGGGTGGCCGCGTCGGCGCGCGCGCATCCGTACGCGGTGGTCTCGGCCGGGCTCGGCGCGCTCGAAGGCCCCCTGCACGGGGCGGCCGGGCGGCTCGCGCACCGGATGCTGGTGGAGGTGCTGGAGCGGGGCGGCGCGGCCCCGGTGGTGGCGGAGTACCTGCGGGCCGGGCGCCGGGTGCCCGGGCTCGGGCACCGGCTGTACCGGGCCGAGGACCCGCGGGCGACGGCCCTGTTCGCGCGGCTGGAGCCGCTGGCGCAGGCCGCTCCGGCGCTGGCCGCGGCGCGCGAGGTGGCCGCGGTGATGGCCCGGCACGGCGGCGGCCTGCACCCCAATGTGGACCTGGCGCTGGCGGTGCTGACGGTCTCGTGCGCGATGGCGCCGGAGGCGGGCGAGACCGTCTTCGCGGTGGCCCGTACGGCCGGGTGGATCGCGCACGCGCTGGAGGAGTACGGGGAGCGCCCGCTGCGGATGCGACCGAGCGGGCAGTACCACGGGCCCCGCCCGCCACAGCCGTTGCCGTGACGGGCGGGGTGTTCCCGGGTGTCCGGGGCGGCCGCCGCCGCCCCGGGAACGCGGGGACAGATGGTCCGGCGGTCCGGCTGCGGCGTCAGGTCCGCAGCCAGACCGCCGTGTCCTGACCGAGCAGCCCGTCCGCACCCAGGGCGGAGCTGCTGAGCAGGAGGCTCGTGTGGGCCGGCAGCGGGACCGGCTCCGGGGACAGGTTGGCCACGCAGACCAGCCCGTCGGGGCGGCCGAAGGCGAGCACCCCGGGCGGCGCGGGCAGCCACTGGAGCGATCCCCCGCCGAAGCCCGCCGCGGCCCGGCGCAGTCCCAGGGCCGTCCGGTAGAGGGTGAGCATCGAGTCCGGGTCCCCGGCCTGGCGGTCCGCGGCGTACTGCGGCCAGTCGGCGGGCTGGGGCAGCCAGGGGTCGCTCCAGGGCTCCTCGGTCCACGGCAGCGGAACCCTGCACCCGTCCCGGCCGGGGTCGGTGCCGCCCGAGCGGAAGTGCATGGGGTCCTGGATCCTGCCGAGCGGGATGTCGGCCTCGGGAAGCCCCAGTTCCTCGCCCTGGTAGACGTAGACGGCGCCGGGCAGGGCGAGGCTCAGCAGCGCGGCGGCGCGGGCCCGGCGGGTGCCGAGTTCCAGGTCGGCGGGGGTCCCGAAGGCCTTGGTGGCGAAGTCGAAGCCGGTGTCGGCGCGCCCGTAGCGGGTGACCGTACGGGTCACGTCGTGGTTGCACAGCACCCAGGTGGCCGGGGCTCCGACGGGGGCGTGCTCGGCGAGGGTCTCCTCGATGGAGGTGCGCAGCCGGACCGCGTCCCACGGGCAGCTGAGGAAGGAGAAGTTGAAGGCGGTGTGCAGCTCGTCGGGGCGCAGGTAGCGGGCGAACCGCTCGGAGTCCGGCAGCCAGACCTCGCCCACGAAGATGCCCCCGTACTCGTCGGCGATGGCCCGCCACGAGCGGTAGATGGTGTGCAGGTCGTCGCGGTCGATGTACGGGTGCACCTCTCCGGGCCAGGGCTCGGGCGAGCGGCCGGCCAGGTCGGGCAGGTCGGGGTCCTTGACGAGCAGGGCAGCGGAGTCGATCCGTACGCCGGACACTCCGCGCTCGAACCAGAACCGCAGCACTTCCTCGTGTTCC
Source organism: Streptomyces sp. NPDC002104 (assembly GCF_053593795.1). NCBI lineage: Bacteria > Bacillati > Actinomycetota > Actinomycetes > Kitasatosporales > Streptomycetaceae > Streptomyces > Streptomyces sp. NPDC002104. The sequence continues at coordinate 150,193 of NZ_JBSFDF010000007.1, forward strand.
CGGCGGACGGTGGGGTGGTCCCAGTTGAGGTCGGGCTGCTCGGGCGTGAAGAGGTGCAGGTACCACTCCCCGTCCGGCACCCGCGTCCAGGTCGCCGCTCCGTTGAACTGCGAGGGCCAGTCCCCCGGCGGCAGTTCGCCGTGCTCCCCGCGGCCCGGGCGGAAGTGGAAGAGCTCCCGCTCGGGGCTGCCGGGGCCGGCGGCTAGGGCGGCCTTGAACCAGACGTGCTGGTCGGACACGTGGTTCGGGACGATGTCGACAATGGTGCGGATGCCCAGCTCGCGGGCCTCGGCGATGAGCTTCTCGGCTTCGGCGAGGGTGCCGAAGGCGGGGTCGATGGTGCGGTAGTCGGCGACGTCGTAGCCGCCGTCGGCGAGTGGCGAGAGGTACCAGGGGGTGAACCACAGGGCGTCCACGCCCAGTTCGGCGAGGTAGGGGAGGCGGGCCCGGACGCCCGCGAGGTCACCGGTGCCGTCCCCGTCGCCGTCGGCGAAGCTCCGTACGTACACCTGGTAGATGGCGGCCGAGCGCCACCAGTCGGCGGCGTTTTCGGGCAGGGGAAAGTCAGCCACGGAGGGGTCCTTTCACGGCGTCTTTTCACAGCGGTCTTTTCACGGGGGCGACCGGGCACGGCGGCGGTGCGGGGTGGTGCTCACCCCTTGAGGGAGCCTGCCGTCAGACCGCTCATGATGTTGCGCTGGAAGATCAGGAAGATGATGAGCGTGGGCGCCGAGGCCATCGCGAGCGCGGCGACGAGATGGTTCTCGGGCACTCCCCTGGAGAGCGAGTAGATGCCGACGTTGAGCGTCTGCAGGGCCGGGTCGGGGAGGGTGAGCATGGGCCAGAGGAAGTCTTTCCAGACCCCGACGATGGCGAAGATCGACACGACGCCGAGGATCGGCCGGGACATCGGCAGGACCACGGAGCGCAGGGTGCGCAGGGAGGATGCGCCGTCGATGGAGGCGGCGTCGAGGATCTCGCCCGGGATGGAGTCGAAGAATCGTTTCAGAAGGAAGATGTTGAAGGCGTTCGTGACCGAGGGCAGCCAGATCACCCACGGCGTGTTCAGCAGGTTCCGCTGGATGAGCGGCATGTCCAGGACCGTGAGGTACTGCGGTACGACCAGGACGGTGGCCGGGATCATCAGCGTGGCCAGCATCATGCCGAGAACGGCCTTGCCGAAGACCGGCCGCAGCTTGGACAGCGAGTAGGCGGCGGCCACGTCGAGGACGAGCTGGAAGGCCAGGGCGCCGAACGCGTAGTAGAGGGTGTTGAACAGCAGCTTGGCGAGGTCCATGACCTCCCAGGCCGCCGAGTAGTTGCCGGGGTGCAGGGAGTCCGGCACCACGGTCGGCGGGACCTGGGTGAACTCCGCGGTGCTCTTGAGGCCGTTGGCGACCATCCAGTAGAGGGGGCCGAGGAAGACGACCGTGAAGCCGATGACCACCAGGGCCAGGACGGTCCAGTAGACGGCCTTGCCCCGGGGGCGGCCGAGCTGGGCCGGCGATATGAGCGTGCGCTCCGACATGTGAGGTGCTCCCGTCAGTTCTCGTTGTCGCGGCTCAGCCGGACGTACACGGCGGAGAAGCCGGCGAGCAGGACGAGCAGGCACAGGCCCAGGGCCGCGGCGCCGCCGTACTGGTTGAAGCTGAAGGCGTACTGGTAGATGAGGACGACGACGGTGGTCGTCGACCCCTCGGGGCCGGCACCGCCCGTGAGCATGAACGGCTCCACGAACACCTGCATCGTCGCGATGATCTGCATGAGCAGCATCAGCGAGAGGATGAGCTTGGTCTGCGGGATGGTGACGTACCAGATCTTGCGCAGCACCCCGGCTCCGTCGAGCTCCGCAGCTTCGTAGAGCTCCCCGGGGATGCCCTGGAGGGCCGCCAGGTAGATCAGGGTCGCGCCGCCCATGTTCATCCACGTGGAAGCGATGACCACGGAGAGCATCGCGGTATCGGTGGATTGCAGCCAGTCTTGCGCCGGCAGGTGCAGGAATTCCAGAATCCTGTTGAAGACCCCGTAACCGGGGTCGTAGAAGTACTTGAAGAGCAGGATCGAGGCCACCGGCGGCATCATCACCGGGAGGTAGACCAGCAGCCGCAAGTAACCCTGTGCGTGCCGGAATTCGTTGAGCACGATCGAGACCACGAACGGCACGGCGAAGCCGAGCACCAGCGCGAGCCCGCTGAAGAGCAGGGTGTTGCGCCAGGCCTGCCAGAACGCCGGGTCGTTGAAGACGTAGCGGAAATTGTCCCAGCCGACCCAGTGGACGGCTCCGCCCTCGGTCTTCTGGAAGGCCAGCAGGAACTCCCGGACCATCGGGTACCAGGAGAAGAAGGAGAAGCAGAGGACGGCGCCGATCAGAAAACCGTGGGCCGAGAGGTTCCGCTTGAACGCCCGGAGGAATTCCTCACGAGAGGTACCGGGCAGGGTGGGAGCCGACATCGCCGCTCGCTCCTTGGTGGGTCGTCGCCATCGTTTTTGCGGGTACGGGACCTGCGGGGTACGGGGCCTGCGGGCGGGTCCGGGCCGGGGAGGCCGCCGGACCTCCCCCGGCCGGGACGCGCCCCGGGACCGCTACTGGTTGGCCAGCACCTGGTTGACGGCCTTCTCGGCCTCCGCGAGGAGCTGCGCCGAGTCGGCGTTCTTGTTGGTCAGGACCCCCGACATCACCTTGTCGAGGACCTTGTAGACCTCCTGGGCCTTCGCCGGCTCGGCCTTGCCGGCCACCGGGTTGTCCAGGAAGGACTTGAAGTTGACGACCGGCATGGTGGCGCTGGCGGCCTTCAGCTCGTCGTCCTTGGCCTTGCTGGCGCCGGTGAAGAAGGCGGGCTGCGGAAGCCCGACCGGCAGGCCGTCGGCCTTGGAACGGTCGTACTGGAACTGTCCCTTGCCGACCGCGAGCGTCTTGAAGTTCAGCCAGGCGATGGCGGCCTTGACCTTGTCGGGCGAGCTGCCCTTCTTGATCATGTAGCCGTTGCCGCCGGCCAGGGTCGCGGCGCCGCCGGGGATGGGGCCCATGCCGAAGTTCTCGTACTTGCCGGCGAGCTGCTGGACCATGTAGGTGATGTCGTCGGGCGCGGCGAGGAACATGCCGAGCTTGTCCGAGGCCATCTGCTTCTGCAGGTCACCCCACTTGAGCAGCTGGGTCTTGCCCATGCTGTCGTCTTCCCAGCGCATGGCCTTGAGGTTGTCCACGACCTGCTTGCCGGTCGCGTTGTTGAAGGCCGCCTTGCCGTCGGCGCCGACGACGTCGCCGCCCAGGCCGTACATGGCGGCCGTGAAGTGCCAGCCGCCGGTGTTCTCGACGCTGTACTCGCCGTAGCCGGCGGTGCCGTTGCCGAGCGCGGCGATCTTCTTGGCGGCCGCGCGGACCTCGTCCCAGGTGCGCGGGGGCTGGTCCGGGTTGAGGCCCGCCTGCGTGAAGAGCTTGCGGTTGATCAGCAGGCCCATCGTGTAGTTGCTGGTGGGCAGCCCGTAGAGCTTGCCGTCCTGCTTGAGGGTGTTGACGACGTTCTTGTCGATGTCGTCGATGCCCGGAACCGTCTTGGCCGTGACGTAGGCGGAGATGTCCTCTGCGCCGTCGTTGTCCAGGACCTGCTTGAGGTCGGTGAAGTAGGCGTAGAAGACGTCCGGCTGCGACTTGGCCTTGAGCATCGCGGTGAACCGCGGGGGCTCCAGGCACTGGCCCGGCGTGGAGCGGCCGTCGATCGTGACGTTCGGGTAGGTCTTGTTGAACTCCGCCACGTCCTCCTTCCACTGCTTGAGCTCCGCCTTCTTCGCGGCGGGCGGCATGCAGTCGATGGAGATCGTGACCTTGGTCTTCGGGTCGAGCGGCGCGGAGGCGTCCGTGGAACCGCCGGACGGCTGGCCCTTGGGGTCGTCCCCGCTGCTGCTCGTACCGCAGGCCGCGAGGGCGGTGACGGCGAGCGCCGAGACGAGGGCTGTCGCGGTGGTGCGGCGGATGTTGGTTCTCATCGGTGGTCCCCTTCGAGCATCGAGCAGGAGGCGTGGGGCGTGTAAGGAGGCGAGCGCGGCACACTCAACCACCACCGACAGATGAACGCAATATCTCGCGCAGATTTCGCAAGAGATTGGCAGCAGAGCGCCGCACGGGCCCGAGCGCGAACGCAAAACAGGGCCCCGGAACGTCGGTTGGACGTTGCGGGGCCCTGCGGGCGGGGGTCGGACTCGGCGGAGCCCTGTGGGGCGTTACGCCGGACGGGGGCGCGGAACCTGCGCGGTGGAGCCGCGCACGACGAGCTCGGGCTCGAAGAGCAGCTCTCCGGGCTGCACGGCGGCTCCCTGGATCTGTGCGGTGAGCAGCTCCACGGCGGCCCTGCCCATGGCCTCGATGGGCTGCCGGACGGTGGTCAGCGGGGGTTCGGTGCAGTTCATGAAGGCCGAGTCGTCGTACCCGACGACGGAGACCTCTCCGGGCACGTCCAGCCCGCGCCGGCGGGCCGCCCTGATGGCCCCCAGGGCCAGCGGGTCGCTCGCGCAGATGATCCCGGTCACCCCGCGGTCCAGCAGTCTCGACGTGGCCGCGTGGCCGCCCTCCAGGGAGAACAGCGCCCGCTCCACGTGCGCGGCGGGCAGCTCGCTGCCGGCCGCCGCGGCGACCGCCTGGGCGGCCACCAGCTTGCGCAGGGAGGGGATGTGGTCGGGCGGGCCCAGTACCAGCCCGATGCGCTCGTGGCCGAGGGAGGCCAGGTGGCGCCAGGCCTGTTCGACCGCGACGGCGTCGTCGCAGGAGACGCACGGGAAGCCGAGGTCCTCTATCGAGGCGTTGATGAGCACCACCGGGACCTTGCGGTCGTGGAGCAGCCGGTAGTGCTCGTGCGGGGCGTCGGCCTGCGCGAAGAGCCCTCCGGCGAAGACGACGCCGGACACCTGCTGCTGGAGCAGGAGCTCGACGTAGTCCGCCTCGGAGACCCCTCCGGTGGTCTGCGTGCAGAGCACCGGGGTCAGCCCCTGCTGGGCCAGCGCCCCGCCGATCACCTCGGCGAAGGCGGGGAAGATCGGGTTCTGGAGTTCCGGCAGGACCAGGCCGACCAGCCGGGCCCGTTCGCCGCGCAGCTGGGTGGGGCGCTCGTAGCCGAGGACGTCCAGGGCGGTGAGCACGGACTGGCGGGTCGCGTCCGAGACGCCCGGCTTGCCGTTGAGCACCCGGCTGACCGTTGCCTCGCTGACCCCCACCTTCTTCGCCACTTGAGCAAGTCGTCGCGTCATGAACGCAAGAGTAGCGCAAACAATGCAAGTTCCTTGCAGTTCGATTACGGCCAGTTTGGCCCATCGGAAACCGGCGCGGAACCCCCCGTGCCCCACCGGCATCGCACCCGTCCGGGCGGGGCGGCGGGCGGCGAGCGGCGGGGCACCCCGAAGGGATGCCCCGCCGCCCTCTGTGCCCTGTGCCGGCCGCCCGCTACGGCAGCTGGTTGATCCTGAACGTCGAGGTCGTGTTGCGCACGTCCACGGCGTTGTCGCTCATCCTCAGGTTCTGGATGGTGACCTCACCCACCGCCGGGCCCTGTCCCGCCTCGGGCATCTCGTTCGCCCAGAGACCGAACCCGGACTTGGCGTCGAAGGCGTCACCGCTCTTCTTCGCCCCCGTGATGGTGATGTCCTTCAGGATGGTGTCCTTGATGGGATTGACCGGCTGGCCGCCCACGTACTGCGTCTGGAACATGATTCCGCTGTAGGTCGGATCGACGATGTCCACGTTGTTGATGCGGATTCCCTGGAACACCTTGGAAGCCGAGAAGATCCAGATTCCGGGGAAGGTCTGCGCCCCCCAGAAATGGCCTCCGGCCCGGACGATCGAGATGTTCTCGAAGAGCGTCGGGTCGGTCCCGAATCCGTTCATCGGATACCCGAAGTCCAGCGAGCTGATGGTGATGCCCGAGTAGACGAGGATGTCGGCGATGTAGATGTTGCGGAAGGTGTTGTTGAAACCGCCGTAGACGGCGACACCGGCCGCGCGCCAGGTCAGGATGGCGCTCAGGTTCTCGTAGACGTTGTTCTTCATGTCCGCGCCGCCCGCGTCGATCGCGGAGAACAGCGCGAAGCTGTCGTCACCCGTGGAGCGCGCCTCGATGTTGGTCACGAGGTTGTCCGTGCTGCCGTTGGTCATGTTGATGCCGTCGGCGAAGGTGTCGCGGATCCGCGAGTTCTTGATCGTGATCCGGTCGGTGTTGGCGCCCCAGTAGAGGCACACCTGGTGTTCGTTCCAGACGTTGTCGATGGTCATGTCGGTCACGTTGGCGAAGTCGAAGACCTTGCCCGGACCGTCGATGCGCGAGGTGTAGTTGCCGAAGTAGGCGAACCCCGTGAAGGACGAGCCCTTCGCCGTGCCCTCCGCGCGCCAGCCGTTGTCGGTGTTGTCCTGCGAGGACGGGGCGTGGAAGCGGGTGAACCACGGTCCGGCGCCGACGACCTGCACGGCCTTCCCGTACACCTGGAACTTGCTCGCCGTGTCGTAGTCACCCGGCGGCAGGTAGACGCCCACGAGCTTGCCCGTGGTGTCCATGCGGACCTTGTCCAGGGCGTTCTGCACGTCCTGGTGGGTGAAGCCGGCGGGCACCGTGTAGGTCGCCGGGTCGGGGTTGGCGATCACCGTGGCCTGTTCCAGGCTCACGAAGTCGATCGCGTAGGTGGTGGTGTTCGCCGCGTCCTTCTGGAGGCGGATCTTGCTGCCCGCCGGGACGGTCTCGCCGAGGAGGATGTTCGCCTCGTCGTAGATGTGCCGCGGCGCTCCGGCGCTCGGGGAGTTGCCCGGGCCGGCCTCGGCCCCGTAGAGCCACGCGTACTTCGAGGTCAGCGGCAGGGCCTTCTTGAGGACGCCGTTGACGTAGACGTTGATGGTGGAGTCGATGCCGCCGCCGCCCGGGGCGTCCGGGATGGAGAAGCGGGTGACCAGGGTGTTGGTGGCGGCCCGGGTGGTGAACTCGACGTACTCGCCCGTCGCGTCCAGGTTCACGGCCTTGCGGCCCGAGGCCTCGCCCGCGATGTCGCCGACGGTGCGGTTGGGGCCGACGACGTTCGCTCCGCCGCCCACGACGCCGTCCTCGGCCTCGTAGGTGTCGTAGGGCATGTTCGCCCCGCGGCCGACGAAGAAGGGCTTGGTGGAGGTGTTGTTGCCGCGCTTGACCGGCAGTTCGTTGGCGTCGTCGGCGAGGACCACCTTGACCGTGTACTTGCCGTTGGCCGCGGTCCAGTTGCCGAGCGCGATCGGCGCGGAGGAGGCACCGGCCGCGAGCGCGCCGCTGAAGGATCCGGTCAGCGTGCGGATCGTCGCGCCGCCCGCGTCCTGCAGGGTGAGGGTGACGTTGTGGGTTCCCGCGGCGGCGGCCACGGTGCCCTGGTTCTTGACCGTGACGGAGAAGTTCACGGACTGGCCGGCGGACGGGGCGGACGGCGACCACCCGACGGAGGAGGCCACCAGGTCCGAGCTGTCGACCGGGCGGACCACCAGCGGGGAGCCGGTGAGGCTGTTGTTGGTGTCGTTCTGCTCGACGACCGTGTTCGCCTCGTCGACGATCGCGCTCAGCGGGTAGCTGCCCGCGTCGCGCGGTCCGATGCCGGCCGTGACGGTGGCCGAGGCTCCGGCCGCCAGCGCGGGCACGGCGGCGGAGGCGATCTTCGAGCCGCCGAGCTGGAAGGAGACGGTGGTGGCCGGCGCCGGGGCCGGGCCGGTGTTCTTGACGGTGGCGGACAGGGTGACGGAGTCCGACTCGACCGGGGCGGCCGGGCTGGCGCTCACTGCGGTGACCTGGAGGTCCGGGTTGGGCGCCGCGACGCCGAAGACCTGGAACTCGGCGATCTGGCCGTTGGAGGAGCCGGTGTTGGAGGTGAAGCGCAGCTGCACGTCCGCCACCCGGGCGTTCACCGGGATGGTGACGGTGTTGGCGCCGGAGGCCGGGTTGAAGGTGTAGTCCTTGGCGGCCACCAGGCTGCTGACGCCCGAGGCGCTCTGCTCGCGGCCGAGCACCTGGATGTTCTGGGTGCGGGTGCCCCAGCTGCTGTCCGGGTTGAGCTTGAGGACCAGGCGGTCGACGTCGGCGTTGGCCCCGAGCTTGACGGTCAGGGTGCTCGGGTAGGCGCCGCCGGCGCCCTCCCAGTAGGTGGAGGTGCTGTTGTCGTTGGCGTTCTCCGCGACGAAGGTGTGGATCACGGAGGAGCCCTCGATGGGCTTGCCGACGGCCAGGTTGGAGCCGCCCGTGCCGCCGCTGCCGTTGCGGGTCACGGAGTTGCTGTCGCCGGAGCGGTTGCCCGCCGCGTCCTTGGCCCGGACGAAGTAGCTCACGGTGGCGGTGGCCGGCTGGGTGTCGGTGTAGCTGGTGACGTTGCCCGCGACCGTGGTGAGCAGGACGTTGTTGGCGAACACCTCGTATCCGGTGACGCCGGTGTTGTCCGTGGAGGCCTGCCAGGCGAGCTTGATCTGGCCCGAGGCCGGCTCGGTGAAGCTCAGCGCGCCCGGAGCGGTGGGGGCCTGGGTGTCACCGGTGTCGCCGGTGCGGGTGACGCTGTTGCTGTTGCCCGACTGGTTGCCGGCCGCGTCCTTCGCCCGGACGTAGTACGTCACGCTCGCGGAGGCCGGCTGGGTGTCGGTGTAGGTGGTGACGTTCCCCGCGACGCTGGTGCGCAGCTGGTTGTTGGCGTAGACGTCGTACCCGGTGACGCCCGTGTTGTCGGTGGCGGCGTTCCAGGTGAGCTTGATCTGGCCCGTCGCGGGCTCGGTGTAGGCGAGCGCCGTCGGGGCCGTCGGGGCCTGGGTGTCACCGGTCGCCGGGCCGTAGATCTCCAGCTCGGAGAGCTGCCCGCCGGGCTGTACGGAGTTGGACGCTATCCACACCCGTACGTAGCGGGTGGTGGTGGCGTCGAAGGCGATGCTCACCGTGTTGGAGCCGGCCGGGTTGAAGTCGTACCCCTTGGACGCCGTCAGGTCGGTGTAGTCCGTGCCGTTGGCGCTGCCCTGGATCTTGAGGGTCTGGGTGCGCGCGCCCCAGTTCTCGGGGAGCTTGAGGACCACGCGGTCCACGCGGACGGAGGACCCGAGGTCGGCCTGGAGCCACTGGGGCATGGCGTTGTTGACGCTCTCCCAGTAGCTGGCGGCGTTGCCGTCGTTCGCGTTGCCCGGCACGTAGACCTGGGTGTTGCTGCTCGCGGTGAGGGTCTTGCCGAGGGCCAGGTTGGTCCCGGACTCACCGGGGGCGCGGACCTCCAGCTCGGAGAGCTGGGCGGCCTGCCAGCCGGTGTTGGCGGTGATGTCGATCCGCACGTACCGGGCCTGGGTGGCCGGGAAGCCGATGGTGACCACGTTTCCGGCGCCCTGGCCGAAGGTGTAGGTCGCCGAGCTCACCAGGGTGCTGAAGCTGGTGCCGTCGGCGCTGCCCTGGACGGACAGGGTCTGGTTGCGGCTCTCCCAGGCGGCGGGGAGCTTGAGCACCACCTGGTCGACGCGGGTGGTGGCTCCGAGGTCGGTCTGCACCCATTGCGGGAAGGTGCTGCCGGCGCTCTCCCAGTACGAGGACTGGTTGCCGTCGGTGACGTTGGCGGCGCCGTAGGCGCCGTTGGTACTGCTCGCCGCGGCGGGCCTGCCGGCCGAGACGCTCGGTCCGCCGGCGGCCACGGCGGTCAGGGCCGGCCAGCCCAGCATCAGCAGGGCCGTACTGATCAAGGCGGCCAGGGCCCGCCATCTCCAGGTGTGCCTTCTCATATGTCCTCGTCCCTCGACATGAACTTTCTGAACCACGAGAGCTACAAATTTGCAGTGCGCGGTGCGAGAGTTGCAGAGCTTTGGCGAGTCGTCTACATCTCTGACCGCACTTTCACACCGTCATTCCTTGCGCAAGCTGGGCGCAAATAGCGCAAGCGATTTGCGTGAGGGAGCCACATTCCGCTTACACCCGAACCGGCCTACGGTTCGTACTCATGCAGCTCATGCAGTTCCTGCCGTCCCTCCACATGAGCGCTCGGCGCCTCGGGCTGCCCAGACGGGCCGCCTCCCAGATCCTGCTGACCCAGCTGGCCATCGCCGCCGGGGTGCTCACGCTGGCCACCGGCCTCTTCCTGGCCCCGCTGAGCGCGCAGCTCGACGACCAGGCCATGCGGCGCGCCCTGGCCATCGCCCAGAGCGCCGCGGCCGACCCCTCCCTGGCCGCCGGCCTCCTCGGCTCGGCCCCCTCCCCCGACAGCCCCGTCCAGGCCTCCGCGGAGCGGATCCGCTCGGCCACGGGCGCCGAGTACGTGGTGGTCATGGACCTGCACGGCATCCGCCGCTCGCACCCGAGCCCCGACCGCATCGGGCGGCCCGTCTCCACCGACCCCCACGACGCCCTGGCCGGCCGCGAGGTCATGGAGATCGACGAGGGCACCCTGGGCCGCTCCGCGCGCGGCAAGGTCCCGCTGCTCGCCGCCGACGGCGAGATCGTCGGCGCCGTCTCGGTCGGCATCGCCTACGACAGCGTCCAGGGCCGCCTGCTCGGCGCCATCCCGGGCCTGCTCGCGTACGCGGGCGGCGCCCTGGCCGCGGGCGCCCTCGCCGCCTACCTGCTCTCGCGCAGGATCCACCGGCAGACCCGCGACCTGGCCTTCTCCGATATCGCCGGCCTGCTCGCCGAACGCGAAGCGATGCTGCACTCCATCCGGGAGGGTGTGATCGCCCTCGACCGGACCGGCCGGGTCCGGCTGGTCAACGACGAGGCGGCCCGGCTGCTGGGCCTCGCGCCCGAGGCCGCCGGCGCCGTAGCGGGGCGCGCCCTGGACGAGGTGCTCGGCGCGGGCCGCACCACCGACGTCCTCACCGGCCGGGTCACCGGCCGCGACCTGCTCACTGTGCAGGGCACCCGGGTCCTGGTCGCCAACCGGATGCCCACCGAGGACGGCGGAGCCGTGGCCACCCTGCGCGACCGCACCGAGCTGGAACACCTGGGCCGCGAGCTCGACTCCACCAGGGGCCTGATCGACGCCCTGCGCGCCCAGGACCACGAACACGCCAACCGGCTCCACACCCTCCTCGGCCTGCTGGAGCTGGGCCTGTACGAGGAGGCCGTGGAGTTCGTGACCGAGGTGGTCGGCGTGCACCGCAGCACCGCCGAACAGGTCACCGAGAAGGTGCACGACCCGCTGCTCGCCGCCCTGCTGATGGGCAAGGCCACGGTCGCGGCCGAGCGCGGGGTCCCCCTGCGGCTGGCCGATTCCGCCCTGCTGCCCGACCGCCTCGTCGATCCCGGAGGCCTGGTCACCATCCTCGGCAACCTGGTCGACAACGCGCTGGACGCCGCCGTCGGCTCCCCCGCGCCGCTGGTCGAGGTCGACATCCGGGCGGACGGCCGCGCCGCGGTCCTGCGGGTCCGCGACAGCGGCCCCGGCATCCCTGAGGCGCGCCGCGAGGAGATCTTCACCGAGGGCTGGTCGACCAAACAGCCCCGGGCCGGCGCCCACCGCGGACGCGGGCTCGGTCTCGCCCTGGTGCGGCGCCTGGCCGAACGGCAGGGCGGCACGGTCCGGGCCGGCGAGGCGGCCGGCGGAGGGGCGGAATTCTCCGTCGTGCTCCCGGAGGCCCTGCGATGAGCGCGGCGACGAGCTCTGCGACGAGCTCAGCGAGCGCCGACTTCGACGTGCTGGTCGTCGACGACGACCAGCGGGTCGCCCGGATCAACGCGGCCTACGTGGCCAAGGTCCCCGGCTTCCGCGTGGCGGCCCGGGCCCACTGCGCGGCGGAGGCACTGGAGCTCCTCGGCTCCCGCCCCGTGGACCTGGTCCTCCTCGACCACTACCTCCCCGACGAGAACGGCCTCGATCTGGTCAGGCGCCTGCGCGAAGGCGGCCACCGCACCGACGTGATCATGGTGACGGCCGCCCGCGACCTGGCCACCGTCCAGGCCGCCATGCGCCTCGGCGCCCTCCAGTACCTGGTCAAGCCCTTCACCTTCGCGGGCCTGCGCACCCGCCTGGAGGCCTACGCGGCCCTGCGCCGCACCCTGGACACGGGCGGCGAGGCCGAACAGGCGGAGGTGGACCGGATCTTCGGCGCCCTCGCCGCGGCCGGCGCCGACGCCCCGAGCGACCTCCCCAAAGGCCACTCCCCCACCACCGCCGACCTGGTCCGCGGCATCCTGCGCGCGGCCGAAGGCCCGCTCTCCACCCAGCAGATCGCCGACCGCGCGGGCATCAGCCGCCAGACCGCCCAGCGCTACCTCAAGCTCCTCGACCGCGCCGGCCGCGTCGTCCTCGCCCTGCGCTACGGCGAAACCGGCCGGCCGGAACACCGCTACGCCTGGCGTCCGCCCACCACCGGCTGACCCCGGCCGGCCGACCCCGGCCGGCCGACCGGGGCCACCTGGCCCCGGCCGCCTGACCGGCGCCGGCCCTACACGGCCCCGGCCCCCGTCAGCGACCGGACCTCGGTCTCCGCGTGCCGCCGCTCGTCCGGCTCCTCCGCCGAGGTCACGGTGCCCAGCCAGCCCGCCAGGAAGCCCAGCGGGATGGACACGATGCCCGGGTTCTGGAGCGGGAAGAACTGGAAGTCCACGCCCGGGAACAGGGATTCGGGGCTGCCCGAGACCACCGGGGACAGCACCACCAGCAGCACGGCCGGGATCAGCCCCCCGTACACCGACCAGACGGCGCCCCGCGTGGTGAAACCGCGCCAGAACAGCGAGTACAGCAGCACCGGCAGGTTCGCCGAGGCCGCCACCGCGAAGGCCAGGCCCACCAGGAAGGCCACGTTCAGCTCCTGGGCGAGCAGCCCCAGCGCGATCGCCACCGCGCCGATCCCGACCGCCGCCGTCCTGGCCACCGCCACCTCGCTGCGCTGGCGGGCGTGGCGGCGCTTGAGCGAGGCGTACAGGTCGTGCGCGACGGAGGCCGACGAGGCGAGGGTGATCCCCGCGACCACCGCGAGGATGGTCGCGAAGGCGATGGCCGCCACGAAGGCGAACAGCACCGCCCCGCCGGTCGAGTCGGCCCCGCCGCCCAGGAAGGCCGCGAGCAGCGGAACCGCCGTGTTCCCCGAGGCGTTGGAGGCGCGGACCTCGTCCGGCCCGAGCAGCGCCGCCGCACCGAAGCCGAGCACGATGGTCATCAGGTAGAACCCGCCGATCAGCCCGATCGCCCACACCACCGACCGGCGGGCCGCCCGCGCCGTGGGCACGGTGTAGAAGCGGGACAGGATGTGCGGCAGCCCGGCCGTCCCCAGGACCAGGGCGAGCCCGAGGCTCATGAAGTCGAAGCGGGCCGTCCAGTCGCCGCCGTACTTGAGCCCGGGGCCCAGGAACCGGTCGCCGTGCCCGCTGCGCTCGGCGGCGCTGCTGAGCAGCTGGTCGAAGTTCCCGTGGAAGCGCAGCAGGACGAGCACCGTGAGGGTGATCGCGCCGCCCATCAGCAGCACGGCCTTGACGATCTGGATCCAGGTGGTGGCCCGCATGCCGCCGAAGGACACGTAGATCACCATGAGGGCGCCGACACCGATGACGGTCAGCGTCCGGGCGGTCCGGCCCGAATCGGCGAGGAGCAGGCCCACGAGACTGCCGGCGCCGACCATCTGCGCGACGAGGTACAGCACGGAGACGACCACCGAGGAGGTTCCGGCGGCGATCCGCACCGGCCGCTCCTTCATCCGCGCGACGACCACGTCGGCGAGGGTGAACCGGCCGCAGTTGCGCACGAGTTCGGCGACCAGGAACAGCACGACCAGCCAGGCGACGAGGAAGCCCACCGAGTACAGCAGGCCGTCGTAGCCGAAGAGGGCGATGAGCCCGGAGATGCCGAGGAAGGAGGCGGCGGACATGTAGTCGCCGGCGATGGCGAAACCGTTCTCCATCGGGGAGAAGAGCCGGCCGCCCGCGTAGAACTCCTCGGCCGAACCGTGCCGGTTGCGGCTCACCCAGGTGGTGATGCCCAGGGTGACGGCGATGAAGACGCTGAACAGGAGCAGCGCCAGGGTCTGGTGCTCGGTGGTCACCGGCCCGCCCCCCGTGCCCGGGTGCGCTCCCCGGCGTCCGCCCGGCGGACCTGCTCCTGTTCGAAGACGGTCCAGCGCAGGTCGAGCGCCGCGCGGTCGCGCCGCAGCCGGGCGTGCCGGGCGTAGGCCCAGGTCAGCAGGAAGGTGCTGAGGAACTGGCCGAGACCCGCGAGCAGGGCCACGTTGACGGACCCGAACACGGGCCGGGCCATCATGCCGGGCGCCGTGGTGGCGGCGATCACGTAGGCGACGTACCAGAGGAAGAAGCCGGCGGTGGCGGGGACGACGAACCTCCGGTAGCGGCCCCGCACTTCCTGGAAGGCGGCGCTGCGCTGCACCTCGAGGTAGATGTCGGAGGCCGCGCGGGCGGGCGCGCCGCCCGGGGAGGAGTTCGGCGGTGACGTTTCCGCTCCGCCGCCCGCCGCGCCGCCGCCCGCCGCTCCACCGGGTCCCTCGCCTGCGCCGGCACCCTCGCCCTCGCCCCAACCGACGGCCAGCGCGTCGTACCAGGGGTCGTCCAGCCGGATCGTTCCGGCATCACGACCTTCGTGCTTGTCCACCGAACTCTCCTTGTCCGCCGCCGCAGTGGCCGCGTGCCCACAAGGATGTGCGGGAGGAACGCTTCCCGGACTGGTGTCCCGGTGCTCTTCACTCCATCAGGTGATGGAGTGAAGAGCACCGGTGTGCCAGTGCCGCGGAAGTGCCACCGGAGGTCCGCCGGTTGCCCCCGGTGCGCCCGGGTCCGCTCAGGCGTCGATCCGCGAACGGTCCAGGGTGGCCGCGGAGCTGGTGATGAACTCCTTGCGCGGGGCCACCTCGTTGCCCATGAGCAGGTCGAAGACCGACTCGGCCGAGTCCAGGTCGCCGATGTTGATCCGGCGCAGGGTGCGGTGGCGCGGATCCATCGTCGTCTCCGCGAGCTGGTCGGCATCCATCTCGCCGAGGCCCTTGTAGCGCTGGATGGAGTCCTTGTACCGGATGTTCTTGCGCTGGTACTCCAGCAGGGTCTGGCGCAGCTCGTTGTCCGAGTACGTGTACACGTACTTGTCCTGGCCCTTCTTCGGCTGGACGAGCTCGATGCGGTGCAGCGGCGGCACGGCGGCGAAGACCCGGCCCGCCTCGACCATCGGGCGCATGTAGCGCTGGAAGAGCGTGAGCAGCAGGCAGCGGATGTGCGCGCCGTCCACGTCGGCGTCCACGAGCAGGACGATCTTCCCGTACCGGGCGGCGTCGATGTCGAAGGTCCGGCCCGAGCCGGCTCCTATGACCTGGATGATCGCCCCGCACTCGGCGTTCTTGAGCATGTCCGAGACCGAGGACTTCTGGACGTTGAGGATCTTGCCCCGGATGGGCAGCAGCGCCTGGAACTCGGAGTTGCGGGCGAGCTTGGCCGTACCCAGCGCCGAGTCGCCCTCGACGATGAAGAGCTCGCTGCGCTCCACGTCGTCGCTGCGGCAGTCGGCGAGCTTGGCGGGCAGCGAGGAGGACTCCAGCGCGGTCTTGCGGCGCTGCGCCTCCTTGTGCTGGCGGGCCGCGATCCGGGTCCGGGCGGCCGCGACGATCTTCTCCATCACGGAGCGTGCCTGCTGCTTGTCGTCGCGCTTGGTGGAGGTCAGGAAGGCCTTGAGCTCCTTGGCGACGACGGCCGCGACGATGCGGGTGGCCGCCGAGGTGCCGAGCACCTCCTTGGTCTGGCCCTCGAACTGCGGCTCGGCGAGGCGGACGGTGACGACCGCCGTCATGCCCTCCATCGCGTCGTCCTTGACCACGTCGTCCTCGGCGACGCGCAGCAGCTTCGCGGAGCGCAGCACCTCGTTCACGGTCTTGGTGACCGAGCGCTCGAAGCCGGAGATGTGCGTGCCGCCCTTGGGGGTGGCGATGATGTTCACGAACGACTTCACGTTCGTCTCGTAGCCCGTGCCCCAGCGCAGGGCGATGTCCACGCCGAGCTCGCGGGTGACCTCGGTGGGGGTCATGTGCCCGCGGTCGTCGAGGACCGGGACGGTCTCCTTGAAGGTCCCGGTGCCGGTCAGGCGCAGGACGTCGCAGGCCGCCTTGTCCTGGGCGAGGTACTCGCAGAACTCGCTGATGCCCCCGTCGAAGCGGAAGGTCTCCTCGGTCTTGCCGGCCCCTTCCAGGCCCCGCTCGTCGCGGACCACGATGGTCAGGCCGGGCACGAGGAAGGCCGTCTGGCGGGCCCGCTGGTAGAGCGTGTCCAGCGTGAGCTTGGCGTCCTTGAGGAAGATCTGCCGGTCCGCCCAGTAGCGGATCCGGGTGCCCGTCTTGCCCTTGGCGATCCGCTTGCCCTTGCGCAGACCGTTGGCGGGGTCGAAGGGGCTGTCGGGGCCCTGCTCGGTGAACATGCCGGGGACGCCGCGGCGGAAGCTGATGGCCTGCGTGGCGCTGCCCCGGTCGACCTCGACGTCCAGACGCGCCGAGAGCGCGTTGACGACGGAGGCGCCGACGCCGTGCAGGCCGCCGGAGGCCGCGTACGAGCCGCCGCCGAACTTGCCGCCGGCGTGCAGCTTGGTCATGACGACCTCGACGCCGGAGAGGCCGGTCTTGGGCTCGACGTCCACGGGGATGCCGCGGCCGTTGTCGCGGACCTCCACGGAGGAGTCCTCGTGGAGGATCACCTCGATGTGGTCGCAGTAGCCGCCCAGGGCCTCATCGACGGAATTGTCGATGATCTCCCAGAGGCAGTGCATGAGGCCCCGGCTGTCGGTGGAGCCGATATACATGCCGGGGCGCTTGCGGACGGCCTCGAGGCCCTCGAGGACGAGCAGGTGCCGCGCGGTGTAGTTGGAGCCGTCCCGGTCTGCTCCGGTCAGCAGTGCGCTGGAAGGCACGGACGTGTCGGCGGTCACGCAGTTCGCTCCTCGCTGAATTCTTTTTCTGGCCCGGTCGGGCGCAGTGGTGGCTCGGTTGCCGCTGGAAGGGTACCGAGGCCTGGTAGAGCCGATGCAACGCCACCCCAGCCCCTTCGTCAGCCTAGTGCAGGTCCGCACGCGTGTTCGATCCCCCGTCAGGGTGAAGCAAACATCACGTTCCCTTCCGCGCATGAACCATTTAGTGTTCGGGCACGTCCTCATGAACAACCGGCACTCAGCCGGAGAGGGCAGAACTGCGACAAGCGAACGACCTGACAACGCGAAACCGTAAAGCAACGCAATACGGCTCCTTCGCCGCCAACCGGCAACGGCCGGCCAGCTTCGGAAGGAAGTTTCGAGGAAAAGCCGCGAGCGGGAACGTTTTCGGCCTGGTTGGATGTTGACCCTGGTACGACAGCTCGTCGAGCTAGAGAAGAGGCGACGTGACTACTGTTCTGACACCCGCGACCCCGCTGACGGCCGCTGACCGATGCGACCGTTGCGGCGCCCAGGCATATCTGCGCGTCGTCCTGCTGAGCGGCGGTGAACTGCTCTTCTGCGCCCACCACGGACGCAAGTTCGAGCCGGAACTCAAGAAGATCGCCGCGGAAATACAGGATGAGACCGAGCGGCTTACGTCCGCTCCGGCGGCCAGTGCCGCCGACCCCGAGGACCGCTGACACAAGGCCCAAGCCTCGCATCCGACGAGCCAGGACCGGCGTAGCCGGTCGACGGGCGGTACCTCTGCGACCCAGAGGGACCGCCCGTCCTCATGTCCGGACGGGGTCCGGCCTCACGTTCGGACCGGGTTCAGCGCTTCGGCGCGGGCAGGTCCCCCGCCGCCAGGCCCCTCCCGGGCCCCTGGGCGGGGCGTACGTCCATCCGCAGGACTCCGCGACCACCAGGGCGGCCCAGCGCCCCCCGGGCCGCCTCCGAGCCGCTGACGGGTTCGGGGGCGGGTCCGGAGACGAAGCCGATCAGCGGTGCGATCCGCGTGTACACGCCCGGGCTGTCCGCCCGCCCGCAGCCGCGCCCCCAGGACACCAGACCGATCAGCCGCCCCTGGGCCACCAGGGGACCGCCGCTGTCCCCCTGGCAGGCGTCCTTGCCGCCCTCGCGGTCCCCCGCGCACACCATGGAGTCGGCCCGGTACTGACCGTCGGCGTCTCCCGGGTAGGCCCGCCCGCAGACCTCGTCCGCCAGCACCGTCACCCGGGCGGCCCGCAGCGCGTAGGCGTAGTCGCCGAAGCCGCTGGTGTCGCCCCAGCCGTATACGGCGGCCTCGGTACCGGCCCCGTAGGCCGGATGCCCGGAGTCGGCCATCGGCAGCACGTTCTGCGCGGCCACCGCTTCGGCCAGCTCCAGGACGGCCAGGTCGCCGGCATTGCTGGCCGGGTCGTACGCCGGGTTCACCCGGGCGGAACGCACCGCGATCTCCCGGCCCTCGCTCGCGCGCAGCTCCGTACGCCCGGTGATCACCCGGAAGTCGCGGACGGAGTCGACCGGGCCTCCCAGCACCTGGCGCCCCAGGCAGTGGGCCGCGGTCACCACCGTGGTCGGGGTGACGAGAACGCCCCCGCAGAACTGGCCGCCGCGCGTACCCCCGAACCGGTCACGGCTGGCGAGGGCCACCACCCACGGCGCATCGGCCACCTTCACCGGCTTCCCGCCGATCACCACGCTGTCCGCGGCCGCTCGCGGCGCCTGGAAGAGCGGCGCCGCCGCCGCTCCCGCCACCAGGGTCAGCGCTCCCGCCAGGACACGGGCAAAGGGACGACGCATGAGGCCTCCTGACTCCGAGTGTGCATGACTCCACTCAGAGTGGGACGCCCGGTGGCCGTGCGCACCCGCGCGGCCACCGGCGACGACCTGCGGCGAACCCCTCGCCGCGCCCGGTCCGTCCTAGTCGAGGTAGTCGCGCAGCACCTGGGACCGCGACGGGTGGCGGAGCTTCGACATGGTCTTCGACTCGATCTGGCGGATGCGCTCACGGGTGACGCCGTAGACCTTGCCGATCTCGTCGAGGGTCTTGGGCTGCCCGTCCGTGAGGCCGAAGCGCATGGAGACCACGCCCGCCTCGCGCTCGCTGAGCGTGTCGAGCACCGAGTGCAGCTGCTCCTGCAGGAGCGTGAAGCTCACGGCGTCCGCCGGGACGACCGCCTCGGAGTCCTCGATGAGGTCGCCGAACTCGCTGTCGCCGTCCTCGCCGAGCGGGGTGTGCAGGGAGATCGGCTCGCGGCCGTACTTCTGGACCTCGATGACCTTCTCTGGGGTCATGTCGAGTTCCTTGGCCAGCTCCTCCGGGGTGGGCTCGCGGCCCAGGTCCTGGAGCATCTGGCGCTGGACGCGGGCCAGCTTGTTGATGACCTCGACCATGTGCACCGGGATGCGGATGGTGCGGGCCTGGTCGGCCATGGCGCGGGTGATCGCCTGGCGGATCCACCAGGTGGCGTACGTGGAGAACTTGTAGCCCTTGGTGTAGTCGAACTTCTCCACGGCGCGGATGAGGCCCAGGTTGCCCTCCTGGATCAGGTCCAGGAAGAGCATGCCGCGGCCGGTGTAGCGCTTGGCGAGGGAGACCACGAGGCGCAGGTTGGCCTCCAGCAGGTGGTTCTTGGCCCGGCGGCCGTCCTCGGCGATGATCTCCAGCTCGCGCTTGAGCTTGGGCGCCAGCTTGTCCGAGTTCGCGAGCTTGTCCTCGCCGAAGAGTCCGGCCTCGATGCGCTTGGCGAGCTCGACCTCCTGCTCGGCGTTGAGGAGGGGGACCTTGCCGATCTGCTTGAGGTAGTCCTTGACGGGGTCGGCGGTGGCGCCGGCCACGGCGACCTGCTGGGCCGGGGCGTCGTCCTCGTCGTCGGAGATGACGAAGCCCTTGCTCTCGGCGCCTTCCTCCTCGTCCTCGGACTCGGCCTTGGCGGCGCCGGGGCCCTCTTCCGCCGTCTCGTCGTCGCCCGCCTCGTCGGCGTCCTTCTTGGCGGTGGTCTTCTTCGCGGCCGTCTTCTTCGCCGCGGCCTTCTTGGCGGGTGCGGCCTTCTTCGCCGCCGTCTTCTTCGCCGCCGCCTTCTTGGCCACGGGCTCGGTCGCGGTCCCCTCCGCGCCGGCGTCGACGCCGGTGTCCGTGTGCAGGGGATCCGGGTCCGCCGCCACCGCGTCCGGTGCCGCGACGGCAGGCGCCGGCGCCGCCACCGCCTTCTTGGCGACGGGCTCGGTGGCCGTCCGCTTGACGGGGGTCTTCGCTGCGACGCTCTTGCGGGTGGTGCGCTTGGGCGACTCCGCGGCACTGACCATCAGCGTCACACCCTCTTCCTCAAGGATCTGGTTGAGGCTGCGCAGGACATTCTTCCACTGGGTCGCAGGAATCTGGTCAGCCTCGAAGGCCCGACGCACGTCATCGCCGGCGATCTGCCCCTCGGCCTTGCCCCGCTCGATGAGCGCCATCACAGACTCGGAATCGGCGATCTCCGGCGGGAGCGTACGGGATGTGCTGGCCGACACGAACAACCTCTCGGAACGATGGAAACGGCTTCCGACCCCGGCCTGGTGGTGCTGGACCGGAGCCGACGACCACCGACTGGGGATGGGCCGGGGGCGCGGGCAGGGGCCGGGGAGCTGCACAGCACCCCCAAGGGCTGCTGTCTTCCCTCCGTCGGCCATCACCTCTTAGGTCATCGCGTGACCTCGCGGAGCGTTACGCCCAATCTTCGTGGCCCGAGTCACACCCGGATCGATGCCATGCCGGTCATACCGTTATTTCTGCCCGTCCGGTGTGCCCGAACACGCCCCGGTTCGCGGGCCGGACGACTCCCCGGAAACGGGGCCCGGAGGCCGGACCGGAGCCGGGAGGCGGCCGGGGCGCCCGGGGCCCGCACGGGGAGCATCGCTCCGCTGCCGCCGCCGCACCCTGCCCGGACTCCTTCCGGGGGTGCCGTCCGGGACCGGCGCCCCGTCGGCACGCCCGCGCCCGTGTGCTGCGGCGGGTCAGTGCTCGCGCGGGGCGGGGACCACGCGCTCGACTTCCGGATGCACCGTCAGAAGCTGGCGCATGGCGTTCTCCGCGCCCACCGCGTCGCCGGCGGCGAGGCACTCGACCATGCGCGCGTGGTGCGCGACGCAGGTCTCGCTGGGGCGGTCGCAGGAGGTGACGGGGCTGCCGGACACCTGCAGCGCGGCGGAGACGATGCCGGAGAGGTGCTCCAGCATGCGGTTGGCCGCGACCTGGATGAGCAGCGCGTGGAACTCGTTGTCCGCACGCGCGAAGGTGATCGAATCGCCCTGTCCGAGGGCGTGCCCCATGATCTCGACCATGTCGGCGAGACGCTGCTGGATCTCCGGGCGGCCGTGGCCGGCGGCGAGGCGGGCGGCCAGCGGTTCGATGGTCCAGCGGAGCTCACCCAGCTCGCGGCGCTGGTCGTCGCGCTGCGGGCCGAAGGCGCGCCACTCGATGATGTCGGGGTCGAGCAGGTTCCAGTCGGCGACCGGACGGACCCGGGTGCCGACGTTCGGGCGGGCGCTGACGAGGCCCTTGGCCTCCAGGACCCGCAGCGATTCGCGGACGACGGTGCGGGAGACCTCGAAACGCTGCCCGATCTCCTCGGGGACCAGCGGACGGTCCGCGCCGAGGTCGCCGGAAACGATCATCTGGCCGAGCTGCTGGACGAGTTGGCCGTGCAGGCCGCGGCCGCGGCTGCCCGCGGCGCGGCGGCCGACCCGGCTCAACTCGACGTCGGATCCGTCCCAGTGGGGCACTCCCACCCGGTCGGCCCCCGAGGCCTCCGGGTAGGGGTAGCGGTCGAGTTCGCCCGCGCCGGCGAGGCCGGAATCGGCATGGCGGGCGGCGGTCATCATGGTGTGCGCAAGGGTACTCACGAATCCTTTGTCGGCTGTGTCTCCGCGACCCTTGAGGTCTTTGGTGAAAAGCACACGAAAGGGTGATCGGTGCCACCTACGCAATTGACGACTTATCGTAAAGAACCGGGCCTTTTGCGGGGAGTTGCGGTCCGCCGGGCCTGATGTGAACCACAACGGTCCCGTTGGGTCCGGATCCACACCGGAACGATCACCAACGATCCCTCACAAACGGACGCGGCCGCGCAGTCCTGTGAACCCATAGGCGCACAACAGGACCATCAGCGACAACACCAGGGCGGTTCCCACCGGTTGGGCCATCACCCGGATCGCCCCGAGGACCACCCGGTCCGCCTCCGGCGGCCACTGCGCCCAGGCCAGACCGCGCAGCCGCTCCGCGAGTCCGGTGACCGGGTACGCGGACGGACCGTCCAGGGCCTTGCGCACCAGCGGTACGACCATCACCGGTACGGCGAGCACCGCGGCCAGGCCTGCGGCGGCCGAGCGGAAGACACCGGAGGCCAGGACTCCCGACCAGGCGCAGCCGATGAGCAGCCCCGCCCAACTCGCGCCCGGGGAAACCCACTCGGCGGGCGTACGGAGCGGCGCGCTGCCGAACACCAGCGTCAGGGCGGTGGCGTCGGCGGTCACGGCGAGGGCGCCGAGCAGCAGTGCGAGGGTGGCGCTGACGCCGAGTTTCGCCGTGAGCAGCCCGAGTCGGCGCGGGACGGTGCCGCGGTCGGCGGCGAGCGCGGGATAGCGGTACTCCTCGCCGAAGGCCAGGGCCCCGAGCAGTCCGGCGCCCAGCGCGGCGGGCGGCAGCGGGAGCAACTCGGGCCAGGCGGCGAGCAGCCGGTTCTGCGGAGTGTGGCCGGCCCGGGCCAGCACCAGGGCCGTGACGACGGAGACGGCGACGACGAAGGCGGCGGTGAGCACGGGGGTGGCGGTGCCGAAGATCCGGTGCAGCTCGTAGCGCAGGGGCCGCAGCGGGCCGCCGAGCCGGCGCACGGCCGAGGCCGGCCGCCCCGGGCGGGCGGGCCGAAGCCGGTCGCCGCCCGCTCCCGCATCTGCTCCAGCTCCGGCTGCCGACGCGGGCTGCGTTTGGCCGGCGGCCGCGCCGGGGGCCCCGGACGCGGCGCGGTCCCGGGCGCGCGGCAGCGACGGCTGGGCTCCGGCGTCGCCGGTCTCGTCGGCGAGCTGGTGGACGAGCACGCCGTGCCGGAAGGCGGCCTCGCCGACCTCGGCGCAGTTGCTGCCGTAGACGGACAGCCGGCTGCCGCTCTCCTCCACGATCTCCACCGTGCGCCGGGCCGCCCGCGCCTCCCGGCCCAGGACGTCGGCCAGCCGGGCGGCGTGCGGAGTGCGCACGGCGACCCGCGGCCGCAGCCGGGTCCGGGCGAACTCGGGGGCGTCCTGGTCCGCGACGAGCCGGCCCGCCTCGATGCTGACGACCCGGTCCGCGCTGCGGGCGGCCTCCTTCGCGTCGTCGGTGGTGAAGAGCACCGCGCCACCGAGCGAGGCGTGGCCGCGCAGCAGCCCGTGCAGCCAGCTCCGCTCACGGGGGGACAGCCCGGCGGTGGGCTCGTCGAGGAGCAGAGTGCAGGGATCGGGGAGCAGTGCGGCGGCCAGCGCGACCCTGCGCTCCATGCCGAGCGAGAGCGAGCCGAGCCGCTGGTCGCGCAGTCCGGCGACACCGACGATCTCCAGCATGGCGTCGGCCCGGGCGGCCGGCACACCGGCGGCGGCGCAGAGCATCCGCAGCTGACCGCGCACCGTGCGCGAGGGGTTGCCGGGGAGGTCGCCGAGGAGCACGCCGACCTCGCGGCCCGGATGCGGGATCCGGTGCAGGGGGCGCCCGCGGAAGTAGGTGACCCCGCGGCCCGGTTCGAGTTCGAGCATGAGCCGCAGCGCGGTGGTCTTGCCCGACCCGGGCTCGCCGAGCAGTGCGGTCACGCTCCCGGGGCGGGCCTCGAAGGTGAGGTCGTCCACGAGGGGCGGGAGGTTGCGGCGGGGGGTGCTGGTGAGTCCGATGGCCTGGAGCATCGCTTCTCTCGCGGGGGGTGAGACCGCTCTGCGGCAGGGTGATTACCGCCAACAAGATAACGCGATATGTCCGATTTACGACGTAGCCCGTCGCACATCTCATCCGTGTCGGCGCCCCGCCTCGGGTGCGGGGCGCGCGGGCCTCAGACTTCCGGGCGCAGCATCGGCGGGTTGAGCAGGGTGGCCCCGCCGGCCCGGAACAACTGGGCGGGGCGGCCGCCCTGACGCGTCGTGGTCCCCCCGGCCGGGACCAGGAACCCGGGGGTGCCGGTGACCTTGCGGTGGAAGTTCCGCGGGTCGAGGGCGACTCCCCAGACCGCCTCGTAGACCCGGCGCAGCTCGCCGACGGTGAACTCGGGCGGGCAGAAGGCGGTGGCCAGCGAGGAGTACTCGATCTTCGAGCGGGCCCGCTCGACCCCGTCGGCGAGGATCTGCTCGTGGTCGAAGGCGAGTCCTGCGCCGGTCCGGCCCTCCGTGGAGAGGAGCTCGTCGACGGGGGCCCAGCGCGCGCTGTTGGCATCGCCGCCGGCCCGGGGCGCGGGCAGGTCCGGAGCCAGCACCAGATGCGCGACGCTGACCACGCGCATGCGCGGATCCCGCTTCGGATCACCGTAGGTCGCCAGCTGTTCGAGGTGCGCCCCGTTGCCCACGTCCGGAGCGGCCGGGTCGTGGGCGGACAGACCCGTCTCCTCGGACAGTTCGCGGGCCGCGGCCGCGGCCAGGTCCTCGTCCCCGCGCACGAAGCCGCCGGGCAGCGCCCAGCGTCCCTGGAACGGCTGCTCGCCCCGTCGGATGACCAACGCGCAGAGCGCATGGCCCCGCACGGTGAGCACGACCAGGTCGACGGTGACGGCGAAGGGCGGAAAGGCCGACGGGTCGTAGGGCGACATGCCGCGATCATAGTCGTCTGCCTGACGATAAACAGAGCTTTGGGGATCTTCGGGCTCCGGAACCGGAAGCCCCGGCCGGATCCGGCCCGGCCGGCGGGGCGCCGCCTATCCGCCCAGTTGCAGGGCATCGGCGGCCTCCTCCACCATGCCCAGGCCCAGACGGCTGATCCGGACGGCGAACGGCTGCCCCGAAACCCGCAGCCCGGAGAGGCGGAGCCCGCCGAGCGGAGCGCCGGGGAGCGGTACCAGGGCGACCGTACCGGCGGGGGCGTCCGGGCGGATCCCGGCCAGGGCGGTCAGTGCGTGGATCCCGGCGGCGGCCGCGACCGCAGCCGGCCGGCAGGCCGCCGGATGCGGAAGCGGAGCGCTGCCGACGGTGCGCTGCTCGGCCGCGTACATCTCCGGGAGGCGGTAACCGAAGGACTCCGCCGCGTCCAGCAGGCCCCGCAGCAGTCCCGTGGCCTCCTTCTCGAAGCCCGCCTGGGCCAGCCCCGCCACGGCGACCGCGCTCTCGTACGGCCGTACCGCTCCCGAGCGGTACCCGAACGGGTTGTGCCCCGGCTCCCGCACCGCCATGCTGCGCAGTCCCCAGCCGGAGTCCATGGCGGGGGCTCCGAGCAGCCGGGCCAGCTGCTCGGTACGGACCCGGTCGAGCAGCCCGCGCGCGAGCCGGCCGCCACCGAGCAGCCCGGTGTCCAGCAGGTGGGCGGCGGCCCCCGTCAGCCGGGGCAGGGGCCGCCCGTCGGGATGCAGGGCCGCCGCGGGCCGGCCGCCGTCCGGGCCGTCGACCCAGAAGCGGGCTGCGAACCGCTCCCGCAGCGCGGCCGCCCGGTCCCGCCACTCCTCGGCTCCGGGGCGCCCGCACCCGGCGAGCAGGTCGGCCCCCAGCAGCGCGGCACGATGGGCGTGGGCCTGGGTTTCACAGCGCCGGGGTCCCGGATCGGGATCGGCCAGGAAGCCGTCCTCCCCGAAGGCGCCCCGGAGCCACTCCAGGCAGCGCTCGGCGGCGGGGAGCAGCTCGGCCACCTCCGCCTCGGGCATCCCCCAGAGCCGGGCTTCGGCGAGCACCGCGGGGAAGGCGAGCGTGGCCTCGGTCCCGGTGCATCCCGGGGGCAGCTGCGGCCCCGCTCCCCGGAGCGGCCCCGGGATCCTCCCCGCGTCGCCGCCCCGCCCCCCGGTCTGGGTCCGGGCCAGGATGCGCAGGGTCGCGGCCGCGAGCCCGGTGCCGAGCGGCAGCGCCATGCGGGCGGCCCACAGGGACTCCGCCGGGGCCAGCCCGAGCCGCCACGGCACTCCGGCCGCCGCGTAGCTGTCGGCCGGCGCCTTCGGGTCCCTGAGCAGCAGCGCGCCCAGGTCCTGCACGCTGGTGCGCAGCCATGCCTCGGCCCTCGGGTCGTCCCCCTCCGCGCGGACCTCGTCGGACAGTGGATTGGCCACCTGTCCGGCCGGGGCCCGGGCCCCTCGGTCCCGGGTGGTCCGCAGTTCGATGGTGCGGGATTCCCCGGGGCGCAGTTCGAGCTGCCAGCGCAGCAGCCCGGCCGAGGCCAGCGCGTCGTCCGGCGGCGGCTCGGCCGCGGTGACGGCCTGGGCCTCGCCCCTGGTCCAGCGCAGCCCGGCGGCGTGCACCGCCGCGGGCAGCTCCGGCCCGGCCCGGCCGGCGGCCACCTCGGCCAGCTCCGCCAGGTCCGTGCCGAGCGAGATCTCCACGGGGATCCGCAGGGGCCGGCCGGTGAAGCTGCGCAGGGTGATCCGCTCGGTGCCGTCGGCGTGCCGGATCCGCTCGACCCCGACGTCGGGATCGGGCCCGGGCTCGGCTCCGGTGCGGACCGTCGCGGTGAAGGAGGCCCGGTCGGCGCCGAGGCTGCGGCTGTGGACGGCGACGGGGTCCCGGCCGGCGACGCGCAGCACGCAGCGGGACAGCAGCCGGAGCCCGGCGCGGTAGATCCCGTCGGCCCCGCGCCCGGTGAGCTGGCCGTGCTCGGGCGAGATGACCACGCACGGCGCGGAGAGGCAGATGACGGCGCCGTGCACGGGCGGCAGGTCGGGTTTGCGGGAGGGGGCTGGGCGGGCGGGGGGTACGGGGTGAGACATGGGTCGCCTTGTCTGCGCTCCGGGTGGGTCGGCTGGGCGGCGGCGCGGCCGGGTCCCCACCACCCCCCAGCGCAACGCCCCTGCCCCCGCCCGGGTCACGGGCCCCGGTGGGGGCTGCGCCCGGCGGAGCAACGGCCGCCGCGGGGGCCTGCGCCGCGGAACCGCGAGCGCCGCTTCCCGCAGCCACCCCCGCACCACGAAGCCGCGGGCCTCCCCCGGGCCCCGCCACCGGCCCGCACGGCCGCCCCGGCCCGGGTCTCCGCAGCTCACACCCGGGCTCCGGTCTCCGCAGCTCACACCCCGGCCTCCGGAGCCCCGGCCCCGGCCCCGGCCCCGGCCCATGGCGCCCGGGTGCACACCCCGGCCCGCACCGCCGCTCCGGCCACGCCCGATGTCCGCGTCTGTGCCCCGCCCGCGCATCACTGCTCGCTCCCCGAGGTGCTGCCGGGCTCACGGCGACCACTGCTCGTCCGACCCGCCCCGGCCGCCCCGGCCGCCCCGGCCGTCCTGCCCGGGCGGTCCGGGCGGTCCGGGCCGCCCGGCGGCCTGCTGGCGGCGGACGCCCTGCGGGATCCCGCGGGCAGCCGCCCCCGGCGCGGCTCCCGGCGCGGCTCCCGGCGCCGGCGCTCCTCGCGCAGGCACTGCCGCAGCCCCTCCGGGTCGATCCCCTCGTTGCAGGCATGGTGGAGGAGCTGCGCGAAGCGGTACCCGTCGTCCGCCCGCAGGGCCAGCCCCAGGGCGATCCTGGCCGTCGGCTCGTCCCCGGTGGACCAGGAGACCCAGCCCGCCAGGGTGAGGGGAGCCGCCGCGTGCTCCCCGTAGGCCCCGACGCAGCGCCGGGCCAGGGCCCGCCACAGCCGCAGGGCGGGGGCCGCCTCCTCGCCCTCCATCCACTCGGCGGCGATGTCGCGGATCTCGCGGTCCTGGAGGCCGAGGATGAGCGAGGCGGCCTCGTCGTGGGCCAGCAGCCGGTCGTCCCGGGCGTCGGCTCCGGAGCGGCCTTCGGCCGGCGGGGCCGAGGCCATGCGCTGGATCAGCGCGCGGGCGAGCAGGACCGTCTCGGCCCCCACCTCCTCCCGGCTGGCCCCGTCGAGGATCTTCGGCACCAGAGCGGCGGCCGCCCGGTCCAGGGCCGCCTCCATCTCCTCGGCCACCGTCCCGCCCAGCGGTGTCAGCCGGTGCTCGATCTCCCGGAGGGAGCCGCGGACCTGGAGGCCGGCGAAGGTGGCCGCGGCGGCCATCACCGAGGTGCCGGGGGCGGCCAGCGCGGTGCCCTCGGCGGGGCAGCACCGCTCGTCCGGGCAGCAGTAGGACCAGTACCGCCCGGCGGAGAGGCACAGGGCCTCCAGTACGGGGACGTCCAGGGCTCCGCAGGCCAGCCGGATCCGCTGCGCGAACGGGCGCAGCCGGGTCATCACCCGCTGCGGGCTCTCGCCGCGGCGCGGGTCCTGGCAGAGGAAGACGATGATCCCGTCGGGCCTGGCTCCGCGCCGCACGCTGCCGCGGATCAGACAGTCGGCGACCTGACGGGCGGTGTCCTCCCATTCGTCGGGGGCGGCGGGGATGCCCACGCGGAGCCGGCCGCCGAAGCGGCCGGCCTCCCCGTGGACGGCGACCATGACGAGGGAGTCACTCGGATGGAATCCGAGCATGTAGGGCAGTGCGTCGGCCAGTTCGGCCGGACTGCGCAGGGTGATCCGGGATGCGTCGACGCCCCCGGACAAACCGGCGGATGAGGTCGACGACTTGGACGGGGAGGACGAGGAGGACGAGGAGCCGGACGGGCGGGACGAGGGGTCGGACGAGGAGGACGAGGGGTCGGACGAGGGGTCGGACGGAACGTGTGCCGCTTCGTGGTTGTTGTTCGTCATGTCCCGAAGGTCCCGTGTCCGGCCGGATCCGGAAACCCCTGTGGATAACCCCGGCGGCAACCGCCCGACCCGGTCGCCGCTATCTCGGTTTCGTAGACTCGCTTGTGCCCGAACAGCCCGGCCAGCCGGTACGGCCCGGTGGTTTCCCGCGGCGCGGGATGATCTCCGCCGTCGACCGGAAAGGCCTGCTCATGGCGTTGCCGGTAGTCGGCGTAGCCGATGTCCTGGCGCCGGGCGATCGCCTCGCGGTGCTGCTCGGACCGCAGGTGCGTCCGGTAGCCCGGGACGGGGACCGCGGCGAAGAACTCGGCGACGCTGCCGGACCCGTAGCTGAGCAGACCGATGGGCCGCCCCGTCAGATCCCCGTCCGCGTCGTCGGAGTCGTCGGAGTCGTCGAGCAGTGCGGCCAGACCGAGGTACAAGGACGCGGTGTAGCTGTTCCCGATCACCTCGTTGTAGGCCGTCGTCCGGCCGACGGCCCGGACCACCTCGGCCTCGTCGACTTCCCGCCCGCAGCTCTCCAGCAGGGCCCGGTGCGCCTTGTGGGCCATCTTCGTGAACGGCTGGTGGTAGCAGAACGCGGCGAACTCCTCGTAGGAACGGCCGCCTTGCTCGGTGTAGTCCTTCCACGCACCCTCCATCGCCTGCAAGTACGCGGAGACGGACTCCTTCCCGTCGACCAGGGCGGTGGTGAGGTAGTTCGGCCGCCAGAAGTCCATGATGTCGGCGGTGAAGACCCCCGACGGCTCCTCTATGCGCACCAGGGCGGGATCCGCGCCGATCAGCATGGCCACCGCCGCGGCCCCCTGGGTGGCCTCGCCCGGCTGGTCCAGCTCGTACTTCGAGACGTCGCTCGCGATCACGA
>NZ_JBSFDF010000007.1:179738-215820 GCF_053593795.1 Streptomyces sp. NPDC002104
GATCCGCGCCGATCAGCATGGCCACCGCCGCGGCCCCCTGGGTGGCCTCGCCCGGCTGGTCCAGCTCGTACTTCGAGACGTCGCTCGCGATCACGAGGACCTGCTGCGAGGGGTCGCGGTGAACGAGCCCGATGGCGAACTGCAGGGCCGCGGTCCCGCCGTAGCAGGCCTGCTTGAGCTCGACGACGCGGGTGGCGGAGGGCATCGACAGCAGCGAGTGGACGTGGATGCCGGCCGCCTTCGCCTGGTCGACGGAGGACTCCGTGGCGAAGACGACCGTACGGATCCGGTCGGCGCCGTGCCGGGCCAGGATGGGGGCGGCGGCCGCGGCGCCCATCGTCACGATGTCCTCGTCGACGGCGGGCACGCTCATCGAGCGCTGGCCGATGCCCACGTGGTACTTGCCCAGCTCGGTGCCGTTGTGAGCGGCCAGCGTCTCGTGCGTCAGGACGAGCCGGCCCGTGGCGAAGGAAAGGTCGTGGATCCCGACCGCGAGGTCCCCGGAGTCCACGAACTCCTTGGAGTCCGTGGAGTCCGTGGGGTTTGCAGCGCTCGTGGAGTCCGTGGAGTTGCTGGGCATCTCTACCGTCCGATCGTCGTGGTCGAGGTCTTGCGCTCCAGTGCGACGTGCGCCCGCATGAGTTCACCCGGATTGGTCTGTGCCGCCATGAGCGAGAGCTCGCCGCACAGCACCGTCGCGGCCACCATGACCGCGAGCCGCCGCGCGTTCTCGCCGGGCTCGCGCTCCTCGCGGCAGCCCAGCCGTGCCAGGTTCTCCTCGACGAAGTCGAGTCCCTTGCCGTTGCCGACCGTTCCGACGATCAGGTTCGGCAGCGTGCAGGAGAAGTACAGGTCGCCGTCCCGGTCCTCGGCCACGGTCACGCCCTGCGAGCCTTCGACGATGTTGGCCGCGTCCTGGCCCGTCGCCAGGTAGAAACCGAGCAGCATGTTCGCGTAGTGGGCGTTGGCCGAGCGGATCCCGCCGGCGAGCAGGGTGCCGATCAGGTTCTTGCGCACGTTCAGCTCGGCTATCGCGGAGGCCGAGGTGTGCAGCACGTCGCGGACGATGTCACGCGGTACGAGCAGCTCCGTGACCACGTTCTTGCCGCGGCCGAGGATGCCGTTGATGGCGGTGGCCTTCTTGTCGGTGCAGTAGTTCGCGGAGATCGAGCCGTACTCGATCCCCGGAATGGCACCGAGGATGTGCTTCAGGAGCGCGTCCGCGGCCAGCGTCGCCATGTTGTGCCCGGAGGCGTCCCCGGTGCTGAACTCGAACCGCAGGAAGAGCAGGTTGGCCACGATCTCGTGGCGGAACCCGATCAGTTCGACGAAACGGCCGCAGGTGCGGACGACGGCGCGCAGCTCGTCGAACCGGGCGTCGACTTCGAGCGCCGCCAGGTACGCGGTCTGCGCGTCCTTGGCCGTGACGAGCACCGAGCGCGTCATCCGCTCGTCGATGAGCGTGGCGACGATGCCCTGCTCGACCAGCCTGGAGAC
Organism: Streptomyces sp. NPDC002104; assembly: GCF_053593795.1. NCBI lineage: Bacteria > Bacillati > Actinomycetota > Actinomycetes > Kitasatosporales > Streptomycetaceae > Streptomyces > Streptomyces sp. NPDC002104. Next base: position 181,236 of record NZ_JBSFDF010000007.1, read on the forward strand.
CTTCGCCCCGCGGCTGACGGAGGGCCACAGGGGCGACTCGTACGTGGCGAGCGGGACCTGCGTCTCCACGGTCGCCACGTTCCCCGAAATCCTGAGCGGGCCGACCCACTTCAGGGGAACGCCTGCGACCTCGTGCGTGTCGTTCATCGGATCTCTCCAACCGTCTCGTGAGCGGTGCCGTGGGAGTGGGGATGGGGGTGGGGGTGGGAACCGGAGTGGGAGTGGGAGTGGGGGTGGGAGTGCGAGCGGGAGCGTGTGGCCAGCCGGCCGGTGTCGATCCCCCGGTCGGCGCAGAACGCGCGCAGGTCACCGTGGACGAGCACGTCGCAATGCGTCAGATCGGACGGGGTGCGTGCGCCCAGCGCGGTCATCAGGGCCTCCACCTGGTCGAGCCAGGTGGTGATCTGTGTGATCAGGGCGGACGGGCCGCCGTCCAGAACGGTCCGGAGGAACCCCCCGGAGACGCCCACGGCGGCGGCGCCGAGCGCCAGTGCGCGCACCACGTCGAGCGGGTTGCGGACCCCGCCGGACGCCAGCACCGGGAGGGCCGCGTTCTGGGAGTCCAGCAGGCAGGCTGGAGCGGACTGCCCCCAGCCGCCCAGGTAGGCGTAATCGGCGTGCTTGCGCCGGTCGTTCTCGATGCGCGCGAAGTCCGTGCCGCCGCGGCCGGCCACGTCGGCCACCCGCACGCCCATGTCCCGCAGTGCCGAGACGGTCTCGCGGCTCAGTCCGAAGCCGACTTCCTTCACGATCACCGGTACATCCACCGCGTAGGCGATCTTCTCGATCTGCGGACCCCAGGCGGAGAAGGAACGGTCGCCCTCCGGCATGACCGTTTCCTGGATGACGTTGAGGTGGATCTGCAGGGCGTCGGCCCGCAGCAGGTCCACGGCCCGTTGCGCCTTCTCCACGGAGGCGTTGGCATTGACGTTCGCCATGACGAACCCGTCCGGGTTCTCCCGGCGCAGCACGCCGAAGGTGTCGGCGACGGTCTCGTCGGCGAAGTACGCGCTCATGGATCCGGTCGCGATGGGCACACCGGTCTCGCGGGCGGCGATCGCCAGGTCCCGGTTGATGGCGCCCGTCCGCACGCTGCCGCCGGTCATCGCGTTGATGTACAGCGGCACCTTCCATTCCATGCCGCCGAACCGCGTGACCAGCGAAGTGTCGGACCGGTCGATGCCGGCCAGGGCGTGGTGGACGAAGGACACCTCGTCGAACTGGTTGTACCCGGGCAGGTGGCGTTGTTGCTCGGCGGCGAACCGCACGTGGTCGTCCTTGCGCTCAGCGATCATGCTGCGCTCCCCTTCGTTGGCTTCGTCGGCCTGGCCGGCTGCGTCGGCCTCACCGGCTGCGTCGGCCTCGCCTGCTGCGTGGGCCTCGCCAGATGCGCTGGCTGCGCCGGCTGGAGATGAATCGCTACGGGAAGCACCCCCGCGGCATCCCATCCCCTCCGCAGCCGCGCGATCCGCTCGTGCGACGCCGTGGCGTCCAGCAGCGCGATGCCGCAGTCGCCGCCCCCGGCACCCGACGGCTTCCCCGCACCGCCGACGGCCTCGGCGGCATCGCACAGCGCGGTCAACGTGGTGGTGAAGATCCCGAGCCGGACCTCTTCGTCCAGTTCGGCGAGCATCCGGCGGGCGCCCCGGACCTGCCGGAGCAACTCGGGGCCGTCGCCCCGTTCGAGGGCGCCGACCGAGGCCCGCACACACGCGTCGCTGCGCTCCACGAAGCTCCGCTGGGCGGCACTGCCCTGCCAGGCGTGCTTGCCCAGGCTCCCGACCAGGGAAGCGGTGCTGGCCGGCCTGCCGGTCCAGCCCACCTCCAGCGTCAGATCACGGGGCGGCGGCAGCCGTCGCAGACGGAAGCCCGGCCACGGGGCGCGGAGCGACTCCTCGATGCCCCGGCGCTCCACCAGGTCGAGCACGGCCGCCCGGTCGGGTGCGTGGTACTCGATCCACCCGCCCCAGACGCTCGCGGCGAGATCACCGCCGGAGGAGCGGGCGTCGAGCCGCGCCGTCGCCAGCATCGCCAGCCGGAACCGCGCCTCGTGCGACAGCTCCAGGCCGTAGTACGCGGCCACGGCGGACACCGCGGCGACCGTCACCGCGCCGCTCGATCCCAGGCCGAGCTTGGTTCCCTCGTGGTGCAGGCGACTGCTGACGGAGACGTGGACGCGGGGCGCGGCCTGCCCCCGCTCGGCCAGGAGGCCGTCGACCACGTCGATCGCCGACACCACATGGGTGAGACCGTCCCGCACCCGCTGTCCGTCGTCCGCGCCGAGCGCGGCGAGCCCGCCGTCGCTCCGGCGCAGTCGCGTCCGTCCCGGGGAGAGGTCGGAATCGATCACTACGTCGGCGCCGCCGCCGTGCGCCGCCGACACGGTGACGCCGGCCTCCCGGTCGACCGCTGCCAGGATCGCCGGGTGGCCCGGCTGCACCACCGCGTACTCGCCGACGACGAACAGTTTGCCCGGCGCCCGCCGGCTGACGGTTCGGGTGCCGGTCACCGCTCGTCCGCCGACCGCAGCCCGGCTCCCGGCCCGCGGCGGGCGGTGAGCACCGAGCATCCGGGCGCGGCGGCCAGCAGCGTCTCGGCGACCCGGGGCGCCGCCTCGGGGTGGCAGAGGACCTTGACGTTCGGTCCGGCGTCCATGGTCGCGTAGGCCGCCACTCCGTCCTTGCGGAGCTGCAGGACGCTGTCGAGTACGGCCACCGTGGCCGGGGACATGTAGCGCACGGCCGGCCGCGCGGCCAGCATCGTCGCGTGCATGCCGAGGGCGTTGCGCTCCGCGATCTCCCCCACCGCGTCGAGGTCGCCGCGGAGCAGCGCCGCGTGCATGTCGGTCAGATCGCCCTTGCTCGACGTCGCCCAGGCCTGGTAGAGCGGCGAGGTCTCGACGGTCCGCCGCATCGCCGCCCGGCTGGACACGGCCTTCGGGCCGGCGTTGACGAGGGCGACCACCAGGGCGGGATCGAAGTCGGGGAGGGGGACGGACTCGGCGAAGGAGCTGAGGTCCGCCTCCTCGCCGACGCCCCGGCCCGCGTGGCACACCGCGAAGCCGCCGAATATCGACCGGGAGGCCGATGCGGAGCCGCGCCGGGCGAGGCGGGAGAGCGCGGTCGGATCGAGATCCAGCCCGTACGCGGCGGTGGCGGCGACGGCCAGGGCGGCGAACCCGCTCGCCGAGGACGCCAGTCCCGCACCGGTGGGTACCGCGTTGCGGGTGTCGACGGCGGCGCGTTCGCCCCGCCCGGCCAACTCCCGTACCAGGTCCAGGAAGAGGACCACGCGCCGCAGGGGCTCACCCTCCGCGTGCTTTCCGTCGAGGGTGACGCTGTCGGTGCGCGCCGCGGGGTCGAGCCGGACGGTGGTGCGCGTCGGAAACACGTCCAGGGTCATCGACAGGCTGTCGACGTACGGGATGATCAGCCGCTCGTCGCGCTTGCCCCAGTACTTGATCAGCGCGATGTTCGGATGGGCGACGGCGGTCGATCCGGTCAGCCCGGTACGTCCCACTTCGTGGTCAATCATCATGGTGTGCAAACCTTCCCATCGGGACGATCCAGGTACGAACGGCGCCGGCTTCGTGGAGGCTCCGTACGGTCGCCTCGGCCTGGCGCGGCTCCGCGGCCAGCGCGATCACGCAGCCGCCCAGGCCGCCGCCGCTGATCTTGGCGCCCAGGCTGCCGGCCGCGAGCGCGGCGTCGACCAGCCCCTCGATCCGGTCCGTACTGAGCCCCAAGTCGCGCAGCAGCTTGTGGTTTTCCGTCATCCGCGCACCGAAGTCGGCCGTGCGGCCGTGCGCGAGGTCGCGTGCGGCGGCGCGGGTCAGGCGCGAGGCGCCGAGGATGAAATCGGCCTGCGTCCGCGCGCTGCGCTCGAACGTCCGCCACAGGAGCTCGACCGCTTCCCTGGTGCTGCCGCTGACCCCGCTGTCCGCGAGGACGAACAGCCCGTCGAAGGCGTACGGACCGTCTTCAGCCGCGCGGCGGTCCACCCGCCCGGGGTCGTGACCCGGCATGGGCACGGGCAGTTCCCGGGCCGTGCCGGAACGGAAGAGGAGGGGGTGCGTCGCCCCGGTGGCGAGCGCGTCGACACCGCTCGACCTGCCGTGCGCCACCTTCTCCGAAGCCTGTACGAGATCGAACACCTCGCGGGCGTCGAGCCCGCGGCCGAAGAGGTCGGCCAGGGCCAGTACGGCCGCCCGGGCGCACGCGGCGCTGGAGCCGAGCCCCCGGCCCTGCGGGATCGAGCAGTCGATGAGCACGTCCACGCACACGTGGCCGCCGATGCCCGTCAGCGCCTTGAAGTCCGGGAGCAGGCACCGCAAGCCGTCCGCGGCAAGCGGTGCCGCCGTCCCCGTCCCCGGATCCGCCAGCGCGAAGGAGATCCTGTCCGCGCCTTCGCCGGTACACCGCACCCGTCTGGCGGTGGCGGTCACCGCCAGTTGCGGGACGGGGATCGCCAGTGCCGGCGCGCCGTACACGACGGCGTGTTCGCCGAGCAGAATGGCCTTCGCGTGGGCGCGCCCACGTCCGGTCCGGCCGCCTTCGAGGCCCGGACCGCACCCGTCCGCGTCAACCCCGGACACGGCGTGGCCGGGATGGGTCCGCGCGTTCGTCAGGGTCATCACCGGGCTCGCTGCGTTGCCTTGACCGCCATCGCGGCGAGCTGATCCTTTGCGGCGGCGGTGGCGCTGCTGGATTCCAGTACGCCCAGGGCCCGGTCGGTACGCCGCGCGATCTGGCGCTCGATCCGCTCCACGGCGCCGACCTCGACGAGCACGTCCCGCAGGGCGTCGATCTCCTTCCCGGAGAGGTCGGTGCCGGTCTTCGCCCTGAGGAGCGCCGCCGCACCCGGGTCGCGCGCGTCCGCCAGTTCCAGCGCCGTCGCGAGCAGGACCGTCCGCTTGCCCTCGCGAAGGTCGTCGCCCGAGGGTTTGCCCGTGACCGCCGGATCGCCGAACACGCCCAGCAGATCGTCCCGGAGCTGGAAGGCGATCCCGATGTCCGCCCCGAACGCCCCGTAGGCGGCGACCAGACCGGCGTCGGCGCCGGCGATCGCGGCGCCGAACTGCAGCGGGCGCTCCACCGTGTAGGAGGCCGTCTTGTACTGGTTGACGCGCAGGGCCGCCTCGACGCTCTCTTCGTCGCCCGCCTGGTTGATCACGTCGAGGAGCTGGCCGTACAAGACCTCCGAGCGCACCGCGGACCACACCGGCCCGACCCGGGCCTGCGCCTGCGCGGAGAGCCCGGACGCGCGGACCATGACGTCGGACCACGTCTGGGCCAGGTCCCCCACCAGGATGGCGGTCGCGGTACCGAAGGCCTCGGGGTCGCCGGAGAAGCGCCGGACGCGATGGCGTTCGGCCAGGGCGACGTGCGCGGCGGGACGGCCGCGCCGGGTGTCGGACGCGTCGATGATGTCGTCGTGTATCAGGGCCGAGGCGTGCAGCAGTTCGAGCCCGGCGCAGGCGGTCAGCACCGCGGCGGCGTCCGGACCGTCCTGGTCCCCGCCGGCGCCGATCCAGCCCAGCCAGGCGAAGACCGGACGGACGCGCTTGCCGCCGCGCAGGACGTAGTTCTCCAGCTCGTCGACGACGGCCGCGAAGTCCTGTCCGAGCGCGTCGGCCTCGGTCCGGCGCTGGCCGAAGAACTCGCCGATCACGGCGTCGATGGCGGCCGTGTCCACGGCTGCCCCGAGATGACTGACGGTCATGCTCTTATCCCCCGGTCGAGGTGACGGTCACTCTCATAAACAATCTCGCATTCGCGTGAATTCACCGATATCACGCCACTGATCAGCATGCTTCGATGTTATCCACGGGGCGTCAACCTGCCCACTACTCAAGCGAGTAGTGCCACCGTGCAGGAACGGTGCGCGGAGGGGCGGGATCCCACCCGAGCGAGTGAGACATTGGGCGCGGGCGAAATACCGGGGCATGACGTGTCACGATGAACTGCCTGCCCGGATGAATTCCGGGGCCATACGCGGGTGGTCATGAATTCATTGACGGGCCGTGCTTCACACCGCTGTCCGAGCACGGCAGTCGAGACAGCCGACAGCCGAGACAGCCGAATGAACCGCCCACCCTCACCTCGGGAGTCATCATCCGATCCATCGGAATCCTCGGCACCGGCGCGTACCTCCCCCCGACCGAAGTCTCCAACGAGGAGATCGCCGGACGGGCCGGGGTCACGGACGAATGGATCGTCCGCAAGACCGGAATCCGCAGCCGCCGCCGGGCCGATCCCGGCCAGGCCACCTCCGACCTCGCCGCGGCGGCTGCCGTCCGGGCCCTGGAGCAGGCGGGGGTCGGGCCGGAGGAGCTCGCCTACGTCGTCGTCGCCACGTCCACCCCCGATCACCCGCAGCCGGCCACGGCGAGCATCGTCCAGCACCGGCTCGGGGCGGTGAACGCGGCGGCCTTCGACCTGAACGCGGTGTGCAGCGGGTTCGTGTACGCGCTGACCGTGGCCGAGCGGATGCTGCGCGCCGAACCGGGCGACCTCGAACGCTACGGACTGGTCATCGGCGCGGACATCTACTCCCGGATCCTCGACCACTCCGACCGCCGGACCGCCATCCTGTTCGGTGACGGCGCCGGGGCCGTCGTCCTCGGTCCGGCGCCCGAGGACCGCGGCATGTTCGCCGCCTCGCTCCTCACCCGCGGCGACCAGCACGAGCTGATCGGTGTGCCGGCCGGCGGCAGCCGGACCCCGACCACCGCCCGGACCCTGGAGGAGGGCCTGCAGTACTTCCGGATGGACGGCCGACGGGTCCGTGAGTTCGTACGGGACAACCTGCCCGGGGCCGTCGCGGACCTGCTGGCCGGGGCGGGGCTGGCCCCGCGGGAGGTCCGCCATGTCGTCGCCCACCAGGCGAACGCGGTGATGCTCCGGGAGATATGGCCCTCGCTCGGACTGCCCGGGGCCGGCTTCCACCTGGCCTTGGAGTCCTACGGCAACACGGGCGCGGCCTCCGTACCGATCACCCTCGACCTCGCCCACCGCGACGGCGCGTTCGCCGACGGGGAGGTGGTCCTGCTCACCGGCTTCGGCGGGGGCATGTCGGTGGGCTCGGCGCTGACCCGCTGGCTGCCCACCCGCCACGCCCGGCCGGCCCGGAGCCCGGCCTACGCCGCGGCCCCCGTGCCGTCGCGGTGAGACACGGCGCCTACCCGGCTTCGATCGAGTAGATCGCGGCCCTGCTCGAATAACTCGCGGCTCCGCGTGCCAGTTCCACGCGCGTCTTGATGTTCAGCCTCTTGTAGATCTTCCTGAGGTGGTAGTTCACCGTGTGCGCCGACAGGTGGACCCGTTTGGCGATCTGCTGGTTGGTCATCCCGGCGCTCACCAGGTACGCGATGCTCCGCTCCATGTCGGAGAGACCGGACCAGGAAGCGGAATTGAGCGCTGCCGCCTCCCCGTCGGGCTTCGCCTGCGCGGGGCCGGCCTTCGCACCGCGGAGCTTGGCGAGTTCCTCCGTCGCGAGGGCGACCGAGAGCGGGTCAGGCGACTGCGCGATGATGCGCGACAGTACGGCCGGATCGCCGTTCACCAGGGCGTTCGCGTGCAGGGCGCTGAGGCCGACCACGGAGATGCCGGGATTGTCCCCGGCGAGGCCGTCCACCGTTTCGAGGACGCTCCGCTCCAGGTGGGTGTCTCCCACGTCCAGCGCCAGACGGACGAGGAACGCGGCCGCGGCCGGATCCTCGATGTACAGGCTGCGCTGCGTCGGCAGGTGGCCGTACGTGTCGGAGAAGAGCCGGGCGGCCGCCCGCGGACCCTCCCTCTTCACCGCGATGCGCACGTCCGTCCAGGCGTACTGCGGGGAGTAGAGGACCGCCTGATCCGTCTCGAACTCGCCCCGCACGCGCTTCAGGTACTCGGTCGCCGCGGGCAGGTCCCCCTTGTAGAGAAAGATGGTGCTGAGCACCGAGTACGCGAGGGGCCGGAGCATGGGGACCGCGTCCCGGCCGGCCGCGGCGATCACCAGCTCCGCCTGCCGGCGGGCGTCCGCGAACCGTCCGGCCTGGAGGAACAGCCGGGCCCGTACCGCCGCGGGCGCGGCGTCCCGGACGGGTGTGCCCAGTTCGCGCAGGTCCGCCTCCGCGTCGCCGATCAGCGACTCGGCCTTGTCGAACTCGCGCAGGTTCGCGAGCTTCCCGGCCAGTGCGAGCCGGAAGTGAAGGCGCCACACGGGGTCCACGCCCTCGCCGTACCGCACCGCGGCGCGGCCCAAGCTGAGCCCTTCGCCCAGTTCCCCCGCACGCCAGCGCGCGTTGGAGAGCGCGGTCAGCGCCATCAGCGACGCGACGTCGCCCGGCCCGGCGCCCTGTTCCCGCAGGATCCTCGCGGAGCGCTTCTGCGCTTCCTCCGTCCCGAGCAGGCAGTAGCCGAGGATCACGGACGCCTCCGCGTCGAGCCGGGCGGGAGCCGAACGCGTCGGTTCGGAGAGGACGCGCTCGGCCGCACGGATTCCGGCTGTCGTCCGGCCGTCCAGGATCAGGCCGTGGGACTCCGAGTACGCCTCGCCGGATTCGACCGCGAGCCCGTCGAGCGGATCGGCCGGGCGGCCGACCGTCCACAGCGGGTGACCGGCCACCCAGAACTGCCGGTCGTCCGGCTCGGAGCGCCGCGTGGAGTGACCCATCGCCTCGCGCCGCAACGCACCGCGCGCGGGAGCGGGAATCGACTCCATGACCCCAGCCAAAAGGAAATCGCTCTGGAACAGCAGCTGATGTTCCGCGGCGACGACGAAGCCCGAGGACATCGCCTCCTCCAGGGACGAAAGAAGGCTGGCCGCGGATTTGTCCAGCATCCTGGAAACGTCCTCCAGCATGAAGGACCGGCCCAGGACCGCCGCGACCTTGAGGAATCGCTGGCAGTCCGTGCTGAGATCTCCGAGCAGACGCTTCACGAGCGCCAGGTCCGGTTCACCCTTCGGATTCCGATTCTCCCTCAGCAATTTCATGGCCATGCCCCCGGCTTACCCCCGTCAATAGTGCGCCGCGCTCAACTTCGGCAAAGAGGGATCAACCCTCCTCCGAGGATCCTACGAACCCGGGTCCGGTCTTGACTTGGCGAACAGTTGCCAGGGCGGTTGCCGCGGACTCCCCCCGTTAAGGGGCGGCCGAGGGGGCTCTCACCCCCTCACCCCGCCAGGGCGAGCGTCAGGGGGAGCACCTGCTCGGCCCCGCTCTGACGCAGGAGCCGGGCGCCCACGGCGAGGGTCCAGCCGGAGTCGGCGTAGTCGTCGACGAGCAGGACCGGCCCCGGGGCGGCGGCCAGGGCGGCCGCCAGCTCCTCGGGGACGGCGAAGGAGGCGGCCAGAGCGCGCAGCCGCTGGGCGGAGTTGCTGCGGTGCGCGCCGTACTCGCCGGCCTGCGCGGTGTAGGCGAGGCTACCCAGCAGCGGGAGCCGCCCGACCCGGGCCAGGCCCTCGGCGAGCGAGCCCACCAGCCGCGGGCGGGAGCGGGAGGGCATGGCCACGATCCCCACGGGCCGGGTCATCGCGCCGGCCGCGCCACTGGCCCAGCCGCCCGGGGAACGGGCCCAGTCGGCCACCACCGTCACCACGGCCGCCAGTACGTCGTCGGGAACGGGCCCGTCCGCGGCCTGCTCCGCCAGCAGCGGACGCAGCCGGTTGCCCCAGCCGATGTCCGACAGCCGGCCCAGCGCACGCCCCGTGGCGGCCTGCTGGCCCACGGGGATGCGGCCCTTGAGGTCGACGCCGACCGCGGGCATGCCCGAGGGCCACATCCGGCGGGGCTCCACCTCGACCCCCGGACGGTCCAGCTCGCCGGTCGCCGCGTCGAGGGCGCCGTGGGACACGGCCGGGTCGAGCCAGGGCCCGGCGCAGGAGTCGCAGCGGCCGCACGGGGTGGCCTTCTCGTCGTCGAGCTGCCGCTGCAGGAACTCCATCCGGCACCCCGTGGTGGCCACGTAGTCCCGCATGGCCTGCTGCTCCGCCTGCCGCTGGCGGGCCACCCACTCGTACCGCTGCGCGTCGTACTCCCAGGGCTGCCCGGTGGAGGTCCAGCCGCCCTTCACGCGCTTGACCGCACCGTCCACGTCCAGGACCTTGAGCATCGTCTCCAGCCGCGAACGCCGCAGGTCCACCAGCGGCTCCAGAGCCGGCAGCGACAGCGGACGGCCCGCCTGCTCCAGCACGTCCAGGGTCCGCCGGACCTGCTCCTCGGGCGGGAATCCCACCGAGGCGAAGTACGCCCAGATCGCCTCGTCCTCCTTCCCCGGCAGCAGCAGCACATCGGCGTGGTCCACGCCGCGCCCGGCGCGTCCCACCTGCTGGTAGTAGGCGATCGGGGACGAGGGGGAGCCCAGGTGCACGACGAACCCGAGGTCCGGCTTGTCGAAGCCCATGCCCAGCGCCGAGGTCGCCACCAGCGCCTTCACCCGGTTCGCGAGCAGATCCTCCTCGGCCTGCAGCCGGTCGGCGTTCTCCGTCTTCCCGGTGTACGAGGCCACCGGGTACCCGCGCTGCCGCAGGAACGCCGCGACCTCTTCCGCGGCGGCCACCGTCAGCGTGTAGATGATCCCCGAGCCGGGCAGGTCCCCCAGCCGCTCCCCCAGCCACGCCAGCCGGTGCGCCGCGTTCGGCAGCTCCAGCACGCCGAGGCGCAGGCTCTCCCGGTCGAGCGGGCCGCGCAGCACCAGGGCTCCGCCGCCTCCCGTGCCCAGCTGCTCGGCGACGTCCGCCGTGACGCGCGCGTTGGCCGTCGCGGTGGTGGCGAGCACGGGGACGCCGGGGGCGAGCTCGGCGAGCATGGTGCGCAGCCGGCGGTAGTCGGGGCGGAAGTCGTGGCCCCAGTCGGAGATGCAGTGGGCCTCGTCGACCACGAGCAGGCCGGTCGTGGCCGCGAGCTTGGGCAGGACCTGCTCCCGGAAGTCCACCGAGTTGAGGCGTTCGGGACTCACGAGCAGAACGTCGGTCTCGCCCCGCTCGACCTCCCCGTAGATCGTCTCCCATTCCTCAGGGTTCGCCGAGTTGATCGTCCGGGCCTGGATGCCGGCCCGCGCCGCCGCGTCGACCTGGTTGCGCATCAGGGCGAGCAGCGGCGAGATGATCACCGTCGGGCCCGCGCCGCGGCGGCGCAGCAGGGCCGTCGCCACGAAGTAGACCGCCGACTTGCCCCACCCGGTGCGCTGCACCACCAGGGCCCGCCGGCGTTCCTCCACCAGGGCCGACACCGCCTGCCACTGGTCCTCCCGCAGCCGCGCCGCACCCCCCGGGGCACCGACCAGCTCAGCGAGGATGGCATCGGCTTCAGCGCGGAGCTCCAGGTTGTCCATGACCCCATGCAACCCGATGGCTAGGACAATCGGCCAATTCACCCAGCGTGACGCGCGGCCCACACGCCGTCCGGCTCGCCGCGCGAGCGCCGTGGCGGGCGGCCGCCGGAGCGGTGTTTCCCCAGGTGCCCGTGCTCGGGCCCGGTCCGGATGCGTCATCTTCGGCGTGGCGGGGCAAGGATATGAACGGCATACCGGCGAATTCCGGTCGGCGGCTCCAATTGCTCGTTGCCGCATGCTCACGGGCCACGCGAGAATTGTGCTGCTCCCGCTCGGCTCGACGGCGCTCTCCTGAGCCGTGCCGCGGCGCGCCCGCACCCCAGCTGTGCCCGTTCGCGGGCGTGTACCCGAAGGGAGGACAGTGACCTTCGGATTCGCCCCGCCCTCGACCACGTCCCTGACCACGGCCACCGGCGGCGCCAGCCGGCACGGCAGACTGCTGGAACCCTCCGAGTGGACGGCGTCGGGCGTCCCCCTGCTGCGCAACCCGCGCGAGGTCGTCAGCGGACTGCACTCACGGCACGGCCCCGTCCCGTCCACGGCGGTGATCGCCGTGCTCGGGCCCGAGGAGCGGCTCGTGGCCAGCGCCTCCTTCGTCCAGCGCTCCACCACGGCCGACGGCTGGGAGTACCGCAACGCCCTGCTCTCCCGGCTGCGCCGGGTCATCCCGCACGACCTGCGCCGGCGGACCCCGGTACGGACCGCCGTGCTGCTGTTCTGCCGCGACGGCGACGAGCGCTGGACCGAGGAGGACGGGGCCTGGATGTGGGGGCTGCGGGACGCCTGCACCCTGCACGGGCTGCGCTGCGGCGCGTACATCACGCTGACCCGGGGCGGCTGGCAGGTGCTGGGCGAAGGCCGCGGCGGCCGGAGCCCCAGTTCGGACTCCCGGCCGGAGCGCCTCGGCGATGCGCCGTCCGAGTTCGCCCCGCTCGCCCTGCGGGCCGGCGGCGGAGCCACGGAGGCCCTGCGCCGCACCGCGGCGCGCTGAGCCCGTACGCGCACACGCTCAGCCGGCACCCGCACACGCCGAGCCCGTACCACCGCACGCGGAACCCGCAGGGCCCCGTACCCGGGAACGCCCAACGGCCGTACACCCGGGATCGGGCGTACGGCTGGTCAGGCCTCGGACTTCGGCAGGGCCGGCCACCAGCCCGCCCCGCCCCTCGACCGTGCGGGGGTACGGGGCGTCAGACGCCCGCCCCCAGCACGGAGTTGATCTGCTGCGGCTCGCCGCACACGATCAGGATCGCGCCGGCGCGCGCGAGGGCGACCGGGAGGGCTCCGGCGGCCGCGTCGGCCGGTCCGCCGTTGACCGCGAAGACCACGACGGGACGGCCGGCCGCGCGCCGCACCTGCTGCGCGTCGGCGTAGAAGACGTCGTCCCCGGCGTCGTGCAGGGCCCAGTACGCGGCCTCGCCGAAGGACAGCTCGTGCGTGGCCCACGGGTGCGGGTCGCCGGTGGTGAGCACCAGGATGTCACCGGGCGCGCGCCCGGTGTCGAGCAGCAGGTCGACGGCCTCCTCGGCCGCGTCCAGCGCGCCCTCGGCGGATGCCGGGATCAGCTGGACCTGCGGCACGGACGCCGAGACCGAGGGGGCGGTGGTGGCTACGGGGCCCCGGGCGGCCTGCGGCTTCCGCGGGGCGGGCGGCGCGGGCCTGGGGGCGGGACGGGGACCGGGTACGGGACGGGGGGTCTGCGCGGTGCGGCTCGCGGCCGGCGTGACGCGGGGACCCTGGGCACTCTCGTGAATCTGAGGCTCCTCGGGGGCGGGGGTGAGAGGCATGAGCTGATATTTATCAAACACCGGTGCGAAACGTACCGGTTGGTGGCACCTGCGTGCGATCAGAAATCGAAGCCGAGTTGGCCTCCGTTTTCCAGCTCCATCGCTTCCTCGCTGCGGCGCACCTTCTTGAGGTGGCTCCAGCGGGGCAGCGCGTCGAGGTAGGACCAGGAGAGCCGGTGGTACGCGGTCGGACCCTGCTCCTCCAGTGCCGCCCGGTGCACGGGCGAGGGATATCCGGCGTTGGCGGCGAAAGCGAAGTCCTCGATTCCGCCGCCCTGTTCACCGATCTCGGCCATCATCCGGTCGCGCCGGACCTTGGCGATCACCGAGGCCGCGGCGACCGCGACGCAGGACTGGTCGCCCTTGATCACCGTCCGGACCTGCCAGGGCGCGCCGAGGTAGTCGTGCTTGCCGTCGAGTATCACCGCGTCGGGCCGCACCGGCAGCGCCTCCAGGGCGCGCACCGCGGCGAGGCGCAGGGCGGCGGTCATCCCGAGCTCGTCGATCTCCTCCGGGGAGGAGTGGCCCAGGGCGTAGGCGGTGACCCAGTCCTCCAGGACGCCGACGAGCGCGTCACGGCGCTTGGGGGTCAGCAGTTTGGAGTCGGTGAGTCCCGCGGGCGGCCGGCGCAGACCGGTGATCGCCGCGCAGACGGTGACGGGACCGGCCCAGGCCCCTCGTCCGACTTCGTCGACCCCGGCGATGAGCTTGGCGCCGGTGGTCGCCCGGAGGGAGCGTTCGACGGTGTGAGTGGGTGCTTCGTACGGCATGGCGCCAGCAAGGTTACGCCGCCCCGGGCCGCCTGCACACCCCGCCCCCTCCCGGGCCGGGCCGCCGCCACCTCCCGGCCGCGCCATCGCCCCCTGCCGGCCGGGCCCCGGTCAACTCCGCGCCGCGCCGCCCGCCCCGGCCCGTCTCACACCCTGAGCAGCGGCACCATCACCCCGTCGATCATCTCGGCGATTTCGGCGTCCGCCCATTCGCTCCCGCACACCTTCGCGCGATACATCATCAGTGCGGGAATGACCTCGGTGAGAAGCGGACCGGTCGCGTCCGGCCGGACGTCCCCTCGCTCGATTCCCCGGCGCACCAGCTCTCCGATCAGCACGAGCGCCGGTTCGTACAGACCCGCCCGGACCAGGTCGCGGAACCGCTCCGCATACGCGTGATCGCACTCGTGAAGCACCGTCCTCAGCGCCTGCCCCGCCCGCGACCGCATCACGTCCCGCATCCGCACGCACAGGACGTACAGGTCCTCGCGCACCGATCCCAGGTCCGGAATCACGCCGAGCGGGGGCAGCCGCGTCCGCAGCGCCTCGTCCACCAGGTCCGCCTTCGAGGGCCAGCGCCGGTACAGCGCGGCCTTGCCCGTCTGCGCTCCCGCGGCGACGCCCTCCATGGTGAGCGCGTTCCAGCCCGTGGTGCTCAGCTGCTCCAACGCGGCGTCGAGAATCGCCCGTTCGAGTTCGGGTCCGCGCCTGCGCGCGGGGGCCGCCGCCGACCGGTGCGCATCCGCCACTCCCGTTACCTCCGACCGGCTCATCCGTCCGTCGCACACAGATTCAGTCTTAGTGAACGCTTGCGTTCACTAAGACTGTCTCCCTACCGTGGGACCGCCGTGAACGCGATGGCGTTCACTATTTCACTTGGGGGGACCCACAGTGACAACTCCTCAGCTCTCCACACCCCGGATACCGGCCGCGGCCCGCCGAGGGGGGCGCCCGGGAGTGGCGCTCACCGTCATCGCCGCCTGTCAGCTCATGGTCGTCCTCGACGCGACGATCGTGAACATCGCGCTCCCGCACATCCAGACCGACCTCGCCATCTCCACCACCGACCTGTCCTGGGTGATCAGCGCCTACACGCTCGCCTTCGGCGGTCTGCTGCTGCTCGGCGGCCGCGCCGGCGACATCCTGGGCCGGCGCCGCGTCTTCCTGACCGGCATCCTGCTCTTCACCCTGGCCTCCCTGCTCGGCGGCTTCGCCGAGGAATCCTGGCAACTGCTCGCAGCCCGCGCCCTCCAGGGCGTCGGCGGCGCCATCGCCTCGCCGACCTCCCTCGCCCTGGTCACCACGACCTTCGCCGAGGGACCCGCGCGCAACCGGGCCTTCGGCGTGTTCGCCGCCGTCTCCGCGGGCGGCGGCGCGGTCGGACTGCTGGCCGGCGGCATGCTCACCGAGTGGCTCGACTGGCGCTGGGTCTTCTTCGTCAACGTGCCGATCGGGCTGCTGATCGCGTTCCTGACCCCGCTCTACATCAGCGAGTCCGAGCGCCACCCCGGCCGCTTCGACTTCGCCGGGGCACTCACCTCCACCGGAGGCATGACCGCGCTCGTCTACGGGTTCATCCGTGCCTCCCAGGACGGCTGGCGCGACGGCGTGACCATCGGCTCCTTCGGCGTGGCCGTCCTGCTGCTCGCGGCCTTCGCGCTCGTCGAGTCCCGGGCCGCCGATCCGATCATCCCGCTGCGCATGTTCGCCTCGCGCAACCGCACCGGCACCTACGTGATCATGCTCAGCCTCGCCGCCGCGATGTTCGGCATGTTCTTCTTCATCGTCCAGTTCGTGCAGAACGTGCTGGACTTCTCCCCGATCCGCTCCGGCATCGGCTTCCTGCCCATCACCGCCGCCATCGTCACCGCCGCCGGCCTCTCGCAGCGCCTGCTGCCGCGCTTCGGGCCGAAGCCGTTCATGGTCATCGGATCCGCCCTCACCGGCGCCGGCCTGACCTGGCTCTCCTTCATCGACACCGACAGCTCCTACCTGTCCGGGGTGCTGGGCCCGATGCTCCTGTTCGGCTTCGGCATGGGCCTCAACTTCGTCACCCTCACCCTCACCGCCGTCTCCGGCGTCGCCCCGCGGGAAGCGGGCGCGGCCTCCGGACTGCTCAACGCGAGCCAGCAGGTCGGCGGCTCGCTCGGACTGTCCATCCTGGTCACCGTCTTCGGCACCGCCGGACGCGACGAGGCCGCCCGGCAGGTCCCGGACTTCCGGGCCCACGCCGACCAGGGGCAGCTGGAGGCCTTCCTGCGGACGGGCCGGCTGCCCGACCCCTGGGGGGACCTCGTCCTCACCCGGGGCATCGCCACCGCGTTCATCGCCGCCGTGGCCATGGCGGCGATCGCGCTCCTCACCGCACTGCTGGTGATCAGGGTCCGCGCGAGCGACCTGGAGGCCCTGAACGGAGCCGCCGCCAAGGCCGGTCCGGTGGCCTGAGCACGCGGTCCCGTACGAAGGGCCCGGCGCGCGACGCCTGCGCGCCGGGCCCCCATCGGCCTAGTATCCGAGCCGGTTCGCAAAGGTTCCCAGGCTCCTGCACTGCTCGTACGAGGCGCTCACCCCGCGCTCGTCCAGGATCTCCCGGGCCCGGCGCTCCGCCAGGCTCGTCGCGTACCAGGGCGTCCGGCCCGCCGCCGCCAGCTCCCTGGCGATCCCGCGCAGGGCGCAGGAGCGCTGGGGCTCGGGCAGCCGGTCCAGGGCCGGTACGGCGTCCGCCGACAGCGACTGGAAGTAGGCCAGGTCGATCTTGCCGTCCTGCTCGTACCGCCTGACGTTGCCCTCCGCGATCACCCCGTCGGGCGACACCAGCCCGAAGGCCAGTACGGCGGCCACGGCGCTCGCCGCGACCGCGCGGGGCAGCCACCGCGCGCCGAACAGCCCGCCGGCCATGATCAGTACGATCACCAGCCCGAGCCACAGCTCCACACCGGCGACCGACAGGCGCAGCCTGGTCAGCCCGTACGCGTCCACGTACAGGTCCATGCGGCGCAGCGCCGAGGCGACGACCACGAGGGTCAGCGCGCAGAGCGTGCCGAGCACGACGCGCACCAGCCGCCGGTCGCCGGCTCCCGCGCGCGGGGCCCAGCGCAGGGCCAGCGCGATGACGGCGAGGGTGAGCAGGGTGGCCCAGAGCAGCTGCCAGAAGCCCTGGCGCGCGTACGCGGCGTAGGTCAGGCCGGTGGCTTCCAGGACCTTGCGGTACCCACCGAAGAGGACGGCGAGCTGGACGGCGTTGAAGGCGGCGAAGAGGAGGTTCAGCACGATGAGCGGCAGGGCCCACTCCACCCGGGAGCGGGCCTTCCCCGGGCGCACCTCGATCCGGTCCCAGCGGGAGGGGGCGGCGGCCGCGCGGGCGACGGCGGCCGCGACGAGGAGGCCGAGCGCGAAGAGCAGGAAGCGGACCGGGCCGTCCATGCCGCTGACATCGGGGGTGAGCCCGCTCAGCAGATCCGCGAACGCGGCGTCGGCGGAGGCGAACAGGGTGCCGAAGAGGGCCAGCAGGACCACGGCCACCACGACGGCCTTCAGCACCGGCAGCAGGCGCTCCCGGCGGCCCTCGCCGCGCGAGCGCAGGCCCTTCCAGACCCAGCGCACCCCGAGGACGGCGGAGTCCAGGAGGCCGACCGGGCCGAGCAGGATGCCGGGCCAGCTCCGGCTGCCGTGCAGGGCCAGGGCGCCGGTCAGGAGGGCCGCGAACAGGGCCGCCACGGCCGGCCAGGCGGAGGCGCGCAGGGCAGGCACGGCGAGCAGCCCGAGGCAGCCGAGCACCCAGAGCGCGGTCCACGGACGCAGCCTGCGGCCGGCGGCGCGGGCGGCCGCGTGGGCGGCGACGAGCGCGGGCAGCACCGCGAGGAGCAGACCCGGGCCGAGCCCCTCGCCGAGGAGCAGGGCGACGGCGACGCCGGAGGCGAGGACGGCGGCCAGCACGACGACCGGTACCGGTCCGACGGCGGCCGGGCGCGCGGCCTCGGCCCAGGCGAGCGGGGCGATGGACCAGGCGCCGGAGGCGGTGCGCTCCTTGCGGAGCTGGTGGGCCCGCCAGGCCTTGGGGTCCCAGCCCGGCGGCGCGGGGGGCGCGGCCGATGCCGCTGATGCGGCTGTTACGGGTGATGCTGCGGGCGCGCCCGCCCCCGCATCGGCCGCCCCCATGGCGTCCGCCGTCGTGGCGTCCGCCGTTTGGGTGTCGGCCGTTTCGGCGCGCTCCGCACCGGTGTTCCCTGCTGACATCGGGTTCCCCTCCCCTGTCGGCCTCCCCGGCCGTCGGGCGGGGAGGCGGAGCGGACAGGGTAGGCAGCCCCCATGCGGTTTTGAACAGGCTCAAAAGAGGCCTGTGGCAGGACCGTGACAAACGCGGGGCCGGCTACACCGCCGCCTCCGGCAGCCAGGCCGGCAGCGCCTCGGTCCGGGCCAGCCAGGCCTGCGGCAGCACCGCGTCCCCGCGCGCGCCGAGCACCCCGCCGACGATCGCACAGGTGGTGTCCACGTCCCCGCCCACCTGGGCGGTGGTCCAGAAGGCCCGCTCGTAGTCGTCCAGGCCCCGCGCCGCCGACCACAGGGCGAACGGCACCGTGTCATGGGCGCTGGTGCGCCGTCCGCAGCCCAGTACGGCGGCCACGGTGGTCGCGTCGCCGTAGTCGAGCATGTCGCGCGCCCGCCGCACCCCGGCGCCCACCGCGCTGCGCGGGACGAGCGCGATCACCCCGTCCAGCAGGTCGGCGGCCTTCGGCGGCCCGGCCGGATCGGCCGCCAGCGCGGCCGCCGCGGCCACGGCCATCGCGCCGCACACCGCTTCGCGGTGCTGGTGGGTGGTGTAGGCGGAGATCTCCGCCTGGTGGGTGGCCTGCTCCGGGTCGTCGGCGTACCAGGCGCCCAGCGGGGCGACCCGCATGGCCGCGCCGTTGCCCCAGGAGCCCTGCCCGTTGAACAGTTCCGCGGCGAGCGTGCGCCAGTCCGCGCCCTCGCGGATCAGGCGCAGCATCCGGTTCACGGCGGGCCCGTAGCCGCGGTCGAAGTCGTGGTGGTCGGCGAAGGAGGCCGCCAGCGCGTCCTGGTCCACCCGGCCGTGCCCGGCGAGCACGGCCACCACCGAGCAGGCCATCTCGGTGTCGTCGGTCCACTGCCACGGATCGCTGCCGGCGGGCAGCTCGCGCCGCTTGAGCAGCGGGTAGTTCACGGGGACGAAGTACTGGGAACCCAGTGCGTCACCCAGGGCCAGCCCCCTGAGGCTGGCCATGGCGCGTGCGTAGCGCCCTTCGGGAGAGGAGTCAGAGGTCATCCCGCGTCACTCTAGCCGTCCAGGTCGTAGGGCTCGGGTGTGGTCCACCGCTCAAACGGGCGGTCCATCCGGTACCGGCCGTCGGAGCCGAGCATGAGCACCCGGTACTCGCCGTTGCCCGGGTTGGACAGGGCCTCGAACTCGGCCACGGACCAGTGGAACCAGCGCATGCAGAACAGCCGCATCGTCAGGCCGTGGGTCACGAGCAGGACGTTCTCCGGGTGGTCCGGGGCCTCGAAGCTGCGGTAGAGGCTCTCCAGGAAGGCCCCGACCCGGTCGTACACGTCGGCGCCCGACTCTCCCTGCGCGAAGCGGTAGAAGAAGTGCCCGTACGCGTCCCGGTACGCCTTCTGGAGCCGCACGTCCTCCCGCTCCTGCCAGTTCCCCCAGTCCTGCTCGCGCAGCCTCGGCTCCTCGCGCATCCGTACGCGCGTCGGGTCCAGGCGCAGCTCGCGGAAGGTCTGCAGGGTGCGGCGGTACGGGGAGACGTACGCGCTGACGTGCTCGTCCCCGAACAGCTCGCGCAGGCGTACGCCGGCCTCCGCCGCCTGCTCGCGCCCGGTGCGGGTCAGCCGCAGAGCGTGGTCGGGTTCCCGCTCGTACACCGTGTCATCGGCATTGCCCTCCGATTCCCCGTGCCGGACAAGGACGATGCGCCGTGGTCGAACCATCCCACGACCCTATTCGGCCACCGCCGGGCTCACCGACCGGGGCTCGCCGGTCGGGCGGGGCGATGACCATACAGTCGGGTCGCCGGGCAGGCCCGGTCACACCGTCCAGGACGGTTCGAGGTCGACGACGTCCCCGGTGAGGGCCTCCACGTCGGCCTGGATCTGGGCGCGCAGGGAGAGCCGCTCCACGCGCTCCTGCCGGTACTTGCCGTGTTCGGCGGCCGCGTGCCACATCGACAGCACCAGGAACTCGCGCCCGGGAGCCTCGCCGAACAGGCCCCGGACCATGCCGGGCGATCCCGCCATGGCCGGGTTCCAGACCTTCTCCTGCATGAGCGCGAAATGGTCCACGCGGCCCTCCCGCACCCGGGTGTGGGCGACCCGGACGACGTCGGCGTCGGTGAAGCGCGGTTCGAAGCCGGTCTTCACGTCGAAGCGGTGGTCGAAGAGCGTGACCCGCGCGTCGGTGTAGGTGCCGTTCTGCGAAGCGGCCAGCCGGTCGTGGGAGCGGGCCATGAAGGAGTCGTAGAAGGAACGGCTCTCCCAGAAGGTGAAGACGTGCGCCACCCCCTGCCGGCCCCGGCTCCAGCCGCCGCCCTGACCCCGGAACCCCGGTTCGCCGGGGAGCCCGGCCCATTTGCGCTGCCCGCGCTCGAACCCGCGTCGGTCCGTCACCGTGCAGCGAATCCACTTGACCAGCACTGCGCCATCGTACGGGCCCGGCGGGGCCCGGGTCAGTCCTCGGCGCGGTACATCCGAAGGAGTTCGGCCGCGTCCCGCTCGGACAGCCGAATGCCGAACTCCCGGCCGAGCAGGGCGAGCAGCTCCCCGGGCGGCACCTCCCGCCGCTCGGTCCGCCCGTCGGGGAGCAGCCGGGAGAGCTCCCGCCCCACGAGGGCCAGGCGCTCGGAGTCGGCCTGCTTCTGGACGACGACCCGGCCGACGAAGGCGGAGCGGGGGTGCGAGGAGCTGTAGTGGTTCAGCACCACGTAGTCGACGGGGTGGTAGGGCTGCGGGGAGAAGGCGTACAGGTCCCGCCAGACGCCCTCGCGCGGTACGGACAGCACGAGGACCCCGTCCGCTTCCTCCCGGACGCGGAACACCCACTCCCCCTGCCGCACTTCGGCTCCGGGGCGCGCCAGCGGCACGGGCTCGCGCGGCCCCTGCCACCCGAACCCGGCGTCGCAGAGCCACGGTTCGCCCTCGACGGTGACGACGAGGACGGCGTGCGTCACCGGGGTCAGGGTGTCGCCCCGGGTGCGGTTGCGGGCGCCGCGTCCGGAGACCTCGAAGCCGATCCGCTCCAGGGCGGCGGCCAGCAGGGCGTTCTGCTCGTAGCAGTACCCGCCGCGGCGGTCGTGCACGAGCTTGTCCTCGACCGCCTTGACGTCCAGCCCGACGGGGCGGCCGAACAGCACGTCCAGGCTCTCGAAGGTGATCGCACCGGTGTGCGCCCGGTGCACTTCCTTCAACGTCGCGAGATCCGCCCGGAGTTCCCCGCCGCTCCAGCCGATCCTCGCCAGATAGGCGTCCAGGTCCAGCCCGTCACCGCTCCACATGATTCCCCCGCTCGACGCACCACGGCATTCGGAGGCACCCTGTCGCGGCGCCCCCACCATGGTCATCATGACGGCCAGCCCCGTCCGGGACGACACGAAAAAGCGGGGACCGGCACCCGCCGGTCCCCGCTTCCTCAGCTACTCAGTGGCAGCGCTGGTGCTCGTCAGCTGCAGCCGCTGGTGGAGCCGCAGCCCTCGCAGATGTAGCAGGAGCCGGCGCGCTGCATCTTCGTGCCGCAGGAGAAGCACAGCGGGGCGTCGGCGGAGACGCCGAGCTGCATCTCGGCCAGTTCGGCGTTGGAGTGCGCCGTCTTGGGGGCCGGGACCGGGGCGACCGCGAGCGGCTTGACGACCGGGACCGTCTGCACCGCGGCGACCGGGGCCGCCGGGGTCAGGGACTCCGTGTCGAGCTCCTCGTCGAGGGGCTCGTAGGAACCGGTGTCCAGGTGGCGCTGACGCTCCTCGGCGGAGTGGATGCCGAGGGCCGAGCGGGTCTCGAAGGGCAGGAAGTCGAGCGCCACGCGACGGAAGATGTAGTCGACGATCGACTGCGCCATCCGCACGTCCGGGTCGTCCGTCATACCGGCCGGCTCGAAGCGCATGTTCGTGAACTTCGCGACGTACGTCTCCAGCGGGACGCCGTACTGCAGACCGACCGAGACGGCGATCGAGAAGGCGTCCATCATGCCCGCGAGGGTCGAACCCTGCTTGGACATCTTCAGGAAGACCTCGCCGAGACCGTCGTCCGGGTAGGAGTTCGCGGTCATGTAACCCTCGGCGCCACCGACCGTGAAGGAGGTGGTGATCCCCGGGCGGCCCTTCGGGAGGCGCTTGCGGACCGGGCGGTACTCGATGACCTTCTCGACGGCCGTCCGGATGGTGTCCTCCGCCTTGGCGGTGACCTCCTCCTTCTCCTCTTCCTTCTTCTTCGCGGAGAGGGGCTGGCCGACCTTGCAGTTGTCGCGGTAGATCGCGAGCGCCTTGACGCCCAGCTTCCACGCCTCGAAGTAGATCTCCTCGATCTCCTCGACGGTCGCCGTCTCCGGCATGTTGACCGTCTTGGAGATCGCGCCGGAGATCCAGGGCTGGATCGCGGCCATCATGCGCACGTGGCCCATCGCGGAGATGGAGCGCTCGCCCATCGCGCAGTCGAAGACCGAGTAGTGCTCCTGCTTCAGGCCCGGGGCGTCGACGACCACGCCGTGCTCGGCGATGTGGGCGACGATCGCCTCGATCTGCTCTTCCTGGTAGCCCATGCGGCGCAGGGCCTGCGGAACGGTGCCGTTGACGATCTGCATCGAGCCGCCGCCGACGAGCTTCTTGAACTTGACCAGGGCCAGGTCCGGCTCGACGCCCGTGGTGTCGCAGGACATCGCCAGACCGATGGTGCCGGTCGGCGCGAGGACGGAGGCCTGCGAGTTGCGGAAGCCGTTCTTCTCGCCGAGGCGGATCACGTCCTGCCAGGCCTCGGTGGCCGCGGCCCAGATGATGTTGTCCAGGTCCTCGGTGCGCGGCGCGACGGCGTTGGCGTCGGCGTGCTGCTTCATGACGCGCTTGTGCGACTCGGCGTTGCGGGCGTAGCCGTCGTACGGGCCGACGATCGCGGCCAGCTCGGCGGAGCGCTTGTACGCGGTACCGGTCATCAGCGAGGTGATCGACGCGGCGAGGGTGCGGCCGCCGTCGGAGTCGTACGCGTGGCCGGTGGCCATCAGCAGGGCGCCGAGGTTGGCGTAGCCGATGCCCAGCTGGCGGAAGGCGCGGGTGTTCTCGCCGATCTTCTGCGTCGGGAAGTCCGCGAAGCAGATGGAGATGTCCATCGCGGTGATGACCAGCTCGACGACCTTGGAGAAGCGCTCGGCGTCGAAGGACTGGTTGCCCTTGCCGTCGTCGTCGAGGAACTTCATCAGGTTCAGCGAGGCGAGGTTGCAGGACGTGTTGTCCAGGTGCATGTACTCGCTGCACGGGTTGGACGCGGTGATGCGGCCGGACTCGGGGCAGGTGTGCCAGTTGTTGATCACACCGTCGTACTGGATGCCCGGGTCGGCACAGGCCCACGCGGCCTCGGCGAGCTTGCGGAAGAGCGACTTGGCGTCGACCGTCTCGATGACCTCACCGGTCATGCGGGCGCGCAGGCCGAACTCGGTGCCGTTCTCGACGGCCGTCATGAACTCGTCGTTCACACGGACGGAGTTGTTGGCGTTCTGGTACTGGACGGACGTGATGTCGTCGCCGCCCAGGTCCATGTCGAAGCCCGCGTCGCGCAGGGCGCGGATCTTCTCCTCTTCCTTGACCTTGGTCGCGATGAAGTCCTCGACGTCCGGGTGGTCCACGTCCAGGACGACCATCTTGGCCGCGCGGCGGGTGGCGCCGCCCGACTTGATCGTTCCGGCGGACGCGTCGGCGCCGCGCATGAAGGAGACCGGGCCGGAGGCGTTGCCGCCGGAGGAGAGGAGCTCCTTGGAGGAGCGGATGCGGGAGAGGTTCAGGCCGGCGCCGGAGCCGCCCTTGAAGATCATGCCCTCTTCCTTGTACCAGTCGAGGATCGACTCCATGGAGTCGTCGACGGCCAGGATGAAGCAGGCGGAGACCTGCTGCGGCTGGGGCGTGCCGACGTTGAACCACACCGGGGAGTTGAAGCTGAAGATCTGGTGCAGGAGCGCGTAGGTCAGCTCGTGCTCGAAGATCTCCGCGTCGGCGGGCGACGTGAAGTAGTCGAAGTCCTCGCCGGCCTTCGTGTAGGTCTTCACGATCCGGTCGATGAGCTGCTTCAGACCGGTCTCGCGCTGCGGGCTGCCGACCGCACCGCGGAAGTACTTGCTGGTGACGATGTTGACCGCGTTCACCGACCAGAAGTCGGGGAACTCGACGCCGTACTGCTCGAAGTTCACCGAGCCGTCGCGCCAGTTGGTCATGACGACGTCGCGGCGCGCCCAGGTCACCTCGTCGTACGGGTGCACGCCCGGGGTGGTGTGGATGCGCTCGATACGCAGGCCGCTCTTGGCAGTCTTGGTGCCCTTGGTGCGGGAACCTCGTGCCGAGCTGCTCGCCGTCTCTGTCATGCCGTTCCTCCCAATGCGGGCAAAACGCCCTAAAGTGCCAGCGCTATTCCGCGGCACGGTGCTGTGTGTCTTGTATCTACGTCTTCTTCGCCGGACCCACCGGCCGCTCCACGTCGCGCATGCGACGGGGAACGGGCAGGCCGGTCAGTCGGCGGCGGAGGCGGGCACGGGGACCGGAGCGGTCCCACCGGGCTCGCACTCTTCGTGAGGCCGCGGCACGCGGAGTTCCGCGATGGCGGTCTCGAAGTCTTCGAGTGTGTCGAACGCCTTGTAAACGGACGCGAACCGGAGGTAAGCGACCAGATCGAGGTCCTGCAACGGGCCGAGTATGGCCAGACCCACGTCGTGGGTGGTCAGCTCGGCGCTCCCGGTGGCGCGCAGCGCCTCCTCGACCCGCTGGCCGAGTTTGGCGAGGGCGTCCTCGGTGACCGGCCGCCCCTGGCACGCCTTGCGCACGCCGGAGATGACCTTGGTACGGCTGAAGGGTTCGGTCACCCCGCTGCGCTTGATCACCATCAGCGAGGCCGTCTCCACCGTCGTGAAGCGACGGGAGCAGTCGGGGCACTGGCGGCGCCGGCGGATCGACGTGCCGTCGTCGGTGGTGCGACTGTCGACGACCCGGCTGTCGGGGTGCCTGCAGAAGGGGCAGTGCATGGTTCCCTCACCCTCCTCTTGGCACGACTGAATCACCTCTTGAGACCCCAGAACGGCAGAGTGGAAGCTCTGTCGGAGGCTCTCGAAGCAGCCACAAGCATATGCGATGTCGGGGACCCCGGCAGACCGAGGACCACAACTTCTGGGTGGCAGCGCTCATCCAACCACTAGATCTTGGGTTGTGGTGGATTTACACCGCTCCGCGTGTCGTCGCGTCCGATGGCCGGATAACGGGCCTCGCGGTGCCAGACTGGGCGCGGACCCGGACGGTGGTGACCCGACCCGGAAGGGTACCGTAATCAGTGACTCCGGAGCCGAACCCCCGTTCGGGCCGGACGGCGCCGGGACGACCCGCCGGGCGGCATATACACCTCACGAAGTGAACACGGTGGGTGATCTCCGATTTTTCACTCGAACGTGTGTTTGGCGCAACCTTTCGAAAGCAACTACCGTTGTCCAGCTAGGGAGAACATTTCGAGAGGGGCCGACGTGACCACCACCGCAGACAGTGCCACCATCACTGCCCAGAACCGCTCCCAGAGCCGACTTGAGCCGGTGCATGCCATGAATGACGCAAGTCTGAACCCGGAGGCGGAGCCCGTACGCCCCGCACGCTCGCTGCCAGGGCGACCTCCAGGCATCCGCGCCGACAGCTCCGGGCTCACGGACCGGCAGCGGAGGGTCATCGAGGTCATTCGCGACTCGGTGCAGCGGCGCGGTTACCCGCCGTCGATGCGGGAGATCGGCCAGGCGGTCGGCCTGTCCAGCACCTCCTCCGTCGCGCACCAGCTGATGGCCCTGGAGCGCAAGGGCTTCCTGCGCCGCGACCCCCACCGCCCCCGGGCGTACGAGGTCCGCGGCTCCGACCAGCCCAGCTCGCAGCCCACGGACACCACGGGCAAGCCCGCGGCCTCGTACGTGCCCCTGGTCGGCCGGATCGCGGCCGGTGGCCCGATCCTCGCCGAGGAGTCGGTGGAGGACGTGTTCCCCCTTCCCCGCCAGCTCGTGGGTGACGGAGAGCTGTTCTGCCTCAAGGTGGTCGGCGACTCGATGATCGAGGCCGCCATCTGTGACGGCGACTGGGTTACGGTCCGTCGCCAGCCGGTCGCCGAGAACGGCGACATCGTCGCCGCCATGCTGGACGGCGAGGCCACGGTCAAGCGTTTCAAGCGCGAGGACGGCCACGTCTGGCTGCTCCCGCACAACGCCGCCTACCAGCCGATCCCCGGCGACGAGGCCACCATCCTCGGCAAGGTCGTGGCGGTACTGCGCCGGGTCTGACGCCCCGCGCCCTCATCCAGCTCCGGGACCTACTGCGCCGGTCCCGGAGCTGCTTTGTGTGCACAGGGCCCTCACCCCGCTCGTCTTCGCCTACTTGTCCTCGGCCTGCGCCGCGGCGTCGATCGCGGCGAGCGAGCGGCGGACCTGATTGCGATCCGTGGTGTACCAGAAGTCCGGCAGCGTGGCCCGCAGGAAGCTCCCGTAGCGGGCCGTGGCCAGCCGGGGGTCCAGGACCGCCACGACACCCTTGTCCCCGGTGGCCCGTACGAGCCGGCCCGCGCCCTGGGCCATGAGCAGCGCCGCGTGCGTCGCGGCGACGGACATGAAGCCGTTCCCGCCGCGCTCCTCGACCGCCTTCTGGCGGGCGCTCATCAGCGGGTCGTCGGGGCGCGGGAACGGGATCCTGTCCATGATCACCAGCTGGCAGCTGGGCCCCGGCACGTCCACGCCCTGCCACAGCGACAGGGTTCCGAACAGGCAGGTCTTCGGATCGGCGGCGAAGGCCTTGATCAGCTCGCCGAGCGTCTCCTCGCCCTGGAGCAGGATCGGGTGCTCGAGCCGGCCGCGCAGTTCCTCGGCGGCGGCCTTCGCCCCGCGCATGGAGGAGAAGAGGCCAAGGGTGCGGCCGCCCGCCGCCTCGATCAGTTCCGCGAGCTCGTCCATCATGTCGCCGCGGGTGCCCTCGCGGCCGGGGGTGGCCAGGTGCTTGGCCACGTAGAGGATGCCCTGCTTGGGGTAGTCGAAGGGCGAGCCGACGTCGAGGCCCTTCCACTGCGGCGCGTCCTCGCCCTCGACGCCCTCGGGGGACAGGCCCATGGACGCCGCGACCCCGTTGAAGTCGCCGCCGAGCTTGAGGGTCGCGGAGGTCAGGACCACCGAGCGCTCCGAGAACAGCTTCTCGCGCAGCAGGCCGGACACCGACAGCGGAGCCACCCGGAGGGTCGCCCCGAAGCGGTCGTGGCGTTCGTACCAGACCACGTCGTACTCGGAGCCGGCGACGATCCGCTCCGCGACGCCGTGCACGCTCTCCACCGCGGCGAGCGCCTGCTTGCGGACGGCGTCCTCGTCCTGGACGGACTTGTCCCGCGTGTTGCCGGTCGCGGAGATCACGCTGCGCGAGGCGTCCCGCAGGGCCATCAGCGCGTAGCCGAGGTCTTCCGGGATCTCTTCCAGCCGTCCGGGAAGAGCCAGCTCCATGACCCGCTCGAAGGTCTCGGACGCGGTCTGCAGCGAGTCGGCGGTCTTCTCGTCGACCAGCTTCGCCGCGCGCTTCACGGCGCGGTTGACCTGCCCCGGGGTGAGCTCCCCCGTGGCGACCCCGGTCACCCGGGACACCAGCTCGTGGGCCTCGTCGACGATCAGCACCTCGTGCTGCGGGAGGACCGGGGCGCCCTCGATGGCGTCGATGGCCAGGAGCGCGTGGTTGGTGACCACCACGTCCGCGAGCTTGGCCCGCTCGCGGGCGGCCTCCGCGAAGCACTCGGCACCGTACGCGCACTTCGTCGCGCCCAGGCATTCGCGGGAGGAGACGGAGATCTGCGCCCAGGCCTTGTCGGAGACGCCCGGGGTGAGGTCGTCGCGGTCGCCCGTCTCGGTCTCGTCCGCCCAGTCGCGCAGGCGCAGCAGGTCCTGCCCGAGCTTGCTCGTCGGGGTGGCCGCCTCGAACTGGTCGAAGAGGCCCTCCTCCTCGTCCTGCGGGGCGCCCTCGTGCAGGCGGTGCAGGCACAGGTAGTTGGAGCGGCCCTTGAGCATGGCGAACTGCGGGCGGCGGCGGAGCTGCGGATGCAGCGCCTCCACCGTCCGGGGCAGGTCGCGCTCGACGAGCTGGCGCTGGAGTGCCAGCGTCGCGGTGGCCACGACCACGCGCTCACCGTGCGCGAGGGCCGGCACCAGGTAGCCGAGGGACTTACCGGTGCCGGTTCCGGCCTGGATGAGGCGGTGGGAACTGTCGTCGATCGCTTCGGCGACGGCTTCGGCCATGGCCACCTGGCCGGGGCGCTCCGTGCCGCCGACGGCGGAGACGGCGGCGTGCAGCAGGTCGGGGAGGGAGGGCTTCGTCATAGCAGTGCCAACCCTACGGGGCTCCACCGACAGCGACCGCACCGGCGAGCGCTCACGACCGGTGGAGGGGGTTCGGCACGGTGCCGTACCGCACGGCGTGCGGGCGGTCGGGCCGGTCGCGGTAGCCGTCCTCGTAGAGGCGGTTCCTGTTCAGGCACAGCCTCACGATGCGTTCACCGAGGAGGTCGAAGAGCTCGTAGCGCTCCTTGAGCTCCGGGAAACGGGCCTGGTGGCGCAGGATCTCCGCCCTTACGAGGGACCAGAAGGTGTCCTCCGGGACCCCGAGCCGGTCCTCGCAGAGGGCGGAGAGGTAGCGGAAGACGCCGACGAAGAGCCCCGAGTGGATGAACTGGGGAAGGAAGTCCGCGGGCTCGGAGAGCAGGACCGCGCGGACCTCGCCCGGCATGACCGCCAGCTCGGGCAGCGGTTCGGCGCTGATGTTGACGTCGTCCACGAAGTCCTTCATCGCGAGCCGGACGGGGACGTCGTGCTCGTCGAAGATCACGACGGCGTTCTCGCCGTGCGGGGAGAACACGGTGCCGTAGCGGTACAGGAAGCGGAGCAGCGGAGGCAGCAGGGCGGCGAACAGGTGCTGGAGCCAGACCGTGGGGGTCAGGCCGGACCGGGCGACGAGCTCCGCGGTGAAGGACCGGCCGCGGGGATCGGTGTGCAGGAGCGAGGAGAGGGTGCGGGCCCGCTCGCCCGGGGCGAGGTGCCCGGCCAGCGGCTCGCGCCAGATCGCGCCGAGCAGCTCCTTGTACTGGTACGGGACTTCGGGGAGCGCGTCGTAGACGGGGTGGCGGACCGTGACGGAGGCGACTTCGCCGAGCAGGATCACTCCGCATTCCTCGCGGAGGAAGGGGTCGCCGTCGCGCAGGGAGTGGATCCAGGCGGTGACGGCGGGGGCCGCGAGGGCCAGGTCCGAGGGCAGGCCCCGCCAGACCATGGTGTTGAGGACGGAGAGCGGCAGTTTGACGCTGTGGCGGTCGGGGCGGGTGAGGTTGAGGAAGGTGCGGATCGACTGCTGGGGCAGGCGGAGGTCCGGGTCCGCGGGGAGCGGGACCAGGGTGCCGGCGGCGAGGGCCGGGGCGAAGAGGGGCAGGAGGACCTCGTCCCACTGCCAGGGGTGGACGGGGAGGTAGAGGTAGCCGAGCGGGTCGAGGCCGCGGTCGCGCAGGGTCCGGTCGAAGAGGGCGCGGGTGACGGGGTCGAGCTCGGCGGAGTAGAGGCGGGCGGGGTCTTCCAGGCCGGCGGTGCCCCGGTAGTGCGCGAGGGAGGTGTGGGCGGCGAGCCAGGGCAGGCGCTGGGCGGTCCGGGCCTCGGGCGCCCAGGCGGCGGTGTCGGAGGCGGAGAGTCCGATCCGCCCCTTGTTGAGGACGAGCCAGGGGTGGCCGGTCTGGTGGCCTTCGAGGGCCGCGTAGTCCAGGTCGGCGAGGACGTCCGCGGTGAGCGCGGTGTGGTCGATGCGGGCGTCGGCGGCGAGCGTGGCACTGAGCTCGCGGACGAGGTGGCCGAGGGTGGCGCCGTCGAGGCCGAGGAGGGTGCGCGCCCGGATGAGGAAGGCGTACGGATCCCCGAAGGCGGTGGGCGACCCGGAGAAGCCGGGCTGCGGGGTGAGCGTGATCGTGTCGGGCGTGACGTGCCAGCTGCCGTACGCCCGGCGGCGGGCACGGAAGCCGAGGCTGCTGCCGTCGTCGAGGGTCAGCGTCCAGGCGTCTCCGGAGGCGGCCGGGGCGGGGACCGGGCTGATGATCTCCTCGTACGCGAACTCGCCGAGCATCTTGGCGAGCAGGCGGCGGGCGGCGAACTCCCAGGTCGGACGGTTCAGCTCGGGCGGGATGCACGGGTGCTGGGGCGACAGGGGCACGGGGTCCGGGAAGCGGGGGCCTGAGGAGTCGGGGGCTGCGGGGAAGTTCTGCACGGGACTCCTCGGGTCGGAAACATTGCTGCGCGACGCAGGGTTTTAGGGTTCACGGGTGCGGGAACTGACGAGGTGGACGGCAACGGAGGGGCTTCCGGGACCTGGGGGGCTGGGGGCGGTGCTCGAAAAGGATCTGAGGTGTCAGAGGTGCCAGAGGTGCCAGAGGCGCCACGGGGATCAGAGGAGATTGCGCAGGGCCCGCTCGCGGATCATCAGGGCGGCTCGTTTGCCGGGCAGCTCGATCTCGGTGGGGCAGCGGAAACCGGAGTTCAGGAAGGCTGATACGGAGGGGGTGTTGCGGATGTCCGGTTCGGCGATGACGCGCATGCAGCGGGGGCGGTTGTCGAGCACCAGGTCGGCGACGGCGCGCAGGAGCGCGGTGCCGAGACCTCGGCCGCGGTTCGTGCCGTCTCCGATGAGCAGGTGGATACCCGTGTCGTGGGGCCGCGCCGGGTAGTGGGCGCAGAGCGGGTCGAGGTCGGCCCGGTAGATCTCCCAGTAGCTCATCGGCGCGCCGTCGAGGAGGCCGAGACACGGGATGCTGCGGCTGTCCCCGTCCATCTGTGCCCGGACATGGGCGGTGGTGACGGCTGCCGGACCGGCGAGCTCCCAATAGGCGTCCACCTCCGGGTCGTTCATCCACCCGGTGAGCAGCGCCAGGTCGCGGTCGAGGCGTACGGGTTCGAGGCGGAACACACCGAACCGCGTCGTGACGCCACCCCAGGCCGCCGGGGAGTCGAGCAGGTCGGCTTCGGCCAGCCGGGGAAGCGACTCGGCGCTGAGGCGCGGCGCGAGGGTGCGGCGCACATCGGGGTGCACATCGGGGTGCACATCGGTCGCGAGGGTGCGGTGCACATCGGTGAGGAGCACGCCGGTGTGGAAGTCGGTGGAGGGCATCGGGGGCTCTTCTCCGTTTCGGGGCTGACGCGTCAGTCGTGAAGGGGGTTGGCGATGGTGACGTAGACGGACTGGGTGTCGACGGGGCCGACGAGCTCGTCGAGACCTCCGAGGCGGGTGAGCAGATTCGCCTTGCAGCGCAGGGTGGGCGAATCGAGCAGCCTCTCGGGGAGCGGGCCGAGATCCCTTGCCTTCCCGAGGAAACGACGGAAGGCGGCCAGCAGGATGCGCTCGTCGGCGAGCCGCTGGGATCCGAAGGCTCCGATGAGACCGAGCACGTTGTTGATGCCGAGGTAGTAGGCGAAGCGTTCGTCGGTGACGGCGTCCGAGACGAAGG
The DNA here is from genome assembly GCF_053593795.1 of Streptomyces sp. NPDC002104. NCBI lineage: Bacteria > Bacillati > Actinomycetota > Actinomycetes > Kitasatosporales > Streptomycetaceae > Streptomyces > Streptomyces sp. NPDC002104. The sequence goes on from NZ_JBSFDF010000007.1 coordinate 212,835, forward strand.
TGTCGCTGGTGGCGCCGATTCCGGGGAGCCGCCGCTCCAGTTCCGCACGGCGGGAGGAGCGGAAGTAGTAGCCCTGGTTGTCGCGGTAGCGGCCACCGACCGGCCAGCCAGCCGGGTCGAGGAGGACCAGCGTGTTCTGCTGGTGCGCTTCGAGGGCGATGCCGGCGAGCGCGTCGAAGGCGAGCACCGGCAGGACGACGTGTTGGAGGTAGCGCAGGAACCACTCGGCGGCGACGGCGGAGGTCGTCCGCCCGGTGGTGGTGGCGAGGCGCGAGATGGTCTCGGCAAGCCGGGAGCTCATGGTGTTCCGCCCGGGCCACGGGCGGGGTGCGGTGAGCGCCGCGATGCAGAGGGCGTCGTCGCCCGGCCGGAAGGGGTTGTGCCGGAGCAGGACGTCGAGTCCGGGGACGGGCGTGCCGTCCGGGGCGTCGGCGGCGACCCACGCGGGATCGCGGACGATGTCGAAGCCGGGGTGGGCGGCCTGCCACCGCTCCGCGAGTCCGGTGCGGAGCAGCCGGTGCACCTCGATGCCGCGGTGCAGTTCCTTGCGGAGGTTCTCGCGGCGGGAGTTGGTGATGCGCAGGCCCAGGGAGAGCTTGAGCATCGCGGGGGCGCCGGGCCGGTGGACGGTGCGGATGGAGGAGGTCGGGTACCAGGGGGCACCGTACGGGCCCAGGTCGTGCAGGAGTCCCGCGTCGCGGAGGGCGGCTGCCGCGGGGCGCTGGAGCAGGTCGCGGGCCTGCCAGGGGTGAAGGGGAAGGGGGGTGGCGCCGTCGGGCACCGGGAGCCCCGGGGCGAGGCGGCCCAGGAGCCGGGCCGCCGGGACCGGGCGACCGCGTTCGGTCCAGGCGGAGTCGGTGGCGAGGGCGGCGGGTGCGACCGCCACCCAGTGCAGGGGGAAGGAGCCGTGCAGTTCGGGTGAGTAGCGGCGGACTTCGGCCTCGGAGAGCCCTTCGCGGCTCTTCGGGGTCGGGTGCAGCGGGTGGCCCAGGAGGAGGGACTGTTCGGAGGTGAGGAACCGGTCACCGGCGACGGGGGCGGGTGCAGCCGGGCGTTGGCGGCGGTCGGTGATGAACTCGGCGGTCCGGCGCACCGAGTCGGCGACCCGCCCGACGAGGTCGGATCCGCCGGGGGCGCACTCGGTGGGGACGCAGCCGGTGGGGGCGCAGCCGGTGGGGGCGCCGCTTGCCTGGGCGCTGCTTCCCTGGGCTCCTTCGCCTTCGCGGGAGATCAGTGCCGCGAGGGTGACCGCGTCCACGGCGGGGGCGTCCGCGGGAACGCCTTCGATGCGGGCCGGACCGAAGCGGTGCCAGCCGGCCGCGGACCAGTAGCGGACCGCGACGAGCAGGGCAGTGCCCGATGCGGGGAGGGGGATGCGCAGGACGGGACCGACGGGCTGTTCGAGTCCGGTCTCCCGGACCCAGCAGCGCAGCAGGTTCTCCACCGAGGCGGCCTCGGCGGCGATCCTGGGGTCGGGGTGGTCCAACGGGTCGGCCGCTCCCGCGCGGGGCCTGACGGAACCGTCCTTCTGCCGTGGCACCGCGGCGGACGGCTGCGGCTCGGGCGACGGCCAGGGCATGCCCGCGGCCGGCATGCCCGGGAACGCACCGGCCGGACCGGGGAACCCGTCGCCCGGCGGCGCGGGCGCCACGGCCCGCTCCCCCGGTCCGGCCGCGCCCTGCCGTGCGAGCCCCGGGTCTTCGGCGGCGGGCGTGCCGGTGGAGCCCGACGCCGAAGGGGCCGCCACGGAAGGCACCTGGGGCGCCGCGGCCTTGCCCTGCCCTCCCGAGGCCGGCTCGTCGGCATCGGCCGACATCCCGGGCCCGGACACAGCTCCCCGAACCTCATCCCCGCAGCCCTCGCCGGGCCGGCCTCCCGCCAGGTCTGCCGTGGCACCGCGACCCGGCTCCGAGGCCACGCTCGAGGTCGAGGACGCACCGCCCGTGTCCGCACCGAGAGCCGGCGTCCCGGGCCCCGCCAGGGAACCGGCCAGCGGCGGCCACGCGGTGGGGGCGGCCGAGTCGGCGGTGGCCTGACGAGAGCCGCCCGCTGAAGCGAGCAGCGGCGGCCACGCGGGGGCGGCCGCATCAGGGCCGGACCGGGGGGATCCGCCCTCCGGCCCGAGCAGCGGCGGCCACGCCGTGAAGGGAGGCACGGACCCCCCGGGCACCTGCGGATCCAGCGCGGGCCCGGGACGTCCGTCCTCCGGAGCGAACAGCGGCGGCCACGCCGTGGGAAGAGGCGTCGACCCGCCGGGCACAAGCGGTTCGGCGACGGGCCCGGGGGAACGTTCCGCCGTTGCCGGGGCGGTGGGCGAAGGCTCCAACCCCGGGGCCGCGGGAGACGCGTGCGACTCCGGTCGCGCCGTAGCCCCCGACGACGACGGAGCCGGCCTGCCATCCGGTGAAGGTGAGGCAGCGGGCCACACCGAGACAACCACCTCGGCGGCGGAGGCGACATTCACCGAAGACGCCCCCTCCGATGCCCCCGGATCGACCGGAGCCGTGCCCGCACCAGGACCCACGGCCCCGGCAGCGGCGGACTGCCCGAGGGACACCGCCGGGGAGGGGGCGGCGGTGGGTCGCGCCGAAGCAGCCGCCTCGGCGGCAGCGGCGTTCACCGAAGACGCCCCCTCCGAGGCCCCGGGTGCGGCCAGGGCCCCGCCCAGACCGGGACCCACGAGCCCCATACCGGCGAACTGCGCCGACCGACTCGGCACGTACCCGGCAGAGGCCGCCGGGGACGGCGAGGCAGCGGGCCGCGCCGAGACAGATACCTGGGCGGCGGGGACGGCGTTCACCGAAGACGCCCCCTCCGAGGCCCCGGGTGCGGCCGGGGCCATGCCCAGACCGGGATCCACGGGCCGCGTACCAGCGGGCTGCGCCGACCGGCTCGGCACGTACCCGGCAGAGGCCGCCGGGGACGGCGAGGCAGCGGGCCGCGCCGAGACAGATACCTGGGCGGCGGGGACGGCGTTCACCGAAGA
>NZ_JBSFDF010000007.1:215918-225454 GCF_053593795.1 Streptomyces sp. NPDC002104
GACGCCCCCTCCGAGGCCCCCGATGCGGCCAGGGCCACGCCCAGACCGGGACCCACGAGCCCCATACCGGCGGACTGCGCCGACCGGCTCAGCAAGTACCCGGCGGAGGTGGCCGGGGACGGCGACAGGCCGTCGCCCACAGGCGGCATCAACCCGTCCTCTGGGGCCGGGGCCGAGAGCGATGGAGGCGCGGGGTGGCTGTCCGGGTCAGCCGGCGGCGTCGGCCCGGCTCCCGAGGCCGGTGCCGAGAGCAGTGCGGGCGCGGGATCTGGGTCCGGGTCAGCCAGCGAGCTGGGCCCGGCTCCCCTGCTCGCGGCTGACGGCGGCGTGGGCCCGTCGACCAAGGCCCCGGCCGGCACGGGCGTCGCCCCGCCGCCTGGGGCCGGTTCAGCCATCGGCATGGGTGCGGCTCCCCAGGCCGGGGCCGAGAAGGGCCTGGCCGCAGTTCCCCAGGCCGCGGCTGACGGCACCATAGGACCGTCTCCCAAGGCCTGGGCCGACGGCGGTACAGGCCCGGTGGCTGGGGCCGTGTCAACCATCGGCATGGGCCCACCTCCCCAGGCCGGGGCCGAGGGGGGCGTAGACGCAACTCCCCAGGCCACGGCTGCCGATGCAGAGGGCCCGGCACCTGAGGCCGGAGCAGTCATCGGCATGGGCGCAGCTCCCCGGGCCGACGCTGACGGCACCATGGGCCCGTCTTCCACGGACCGGGCCGATGGTGCCGTGGGCTGGGCTCCAAGCGCCGGCGTCGACTGCGGCGTAGGCCCGGTTCCGGAGGTCGGGGGCGATGGTGTCATGGACGGGGCTCCAAGGGCCGGGGCTGACAGCGGCGTTGGTGCGGTTCCCGGGGCCGGCGGCGACATGCGGGCCGCTCGCGAGGGCACCGGCGGCCTGGACTCGGCTGGGCCGCTGGGGGACGGTACTGGCTCGTACTCGGTACCAGGCCTGGCCCCGGGGGGCGGTGGCGGCTGTGGGAGCCCTGAGTTCGGAAGCTGCGAGGGCCGGTGCTCGGCCGGAGCAGCCGAGCCCGCCGCAGACGCCGTGGATGCCGTGGATGCCGCGGACTGGGGTGGGGCATCGAGATGGGGGGCCGACGCTGTTGAGGGAAGCCCGGCCTCCTCCTGCACAGGCCTCGGGGAGGAGCTTCCGGGGAGGGGCGGCGAGGGCCTGTGGTCGTATCCGGGAGCAGCGGGAGAGTCAGGGGCTCCCGGCGTGGTTGGCGTTCCCAGGGCCGGTACCGACGTCTCCGCGGGAGCGGCGGGCACCGGCCTCGGCGCCGCCGGAGCGAGGAGGGACCGTAGCGGATCGGCGGGCGCCGCCTCAGCCTGAGCAGGCAAGAGCCCTGGTGTTTCGCCGGGTGCCGAGGCACGCGGCGAGAGCGGCGAACCCAGCCCTTCAGCGGGGACCGATAGCGGAGTCGCCGGGGCGAGGGCGGGGGCGGAATCTGGCGACTGCGCCGGATCGGCCGGTGTAGGGGGCAGAGCGCCCTCATCAGGCGCCGAGGCGAGTGACGCAGAGGCGGTGGGCGGGCGCGGCGAACCCAGTCGACCCCGGGAACCCGTCAGCGCGGGGCCGGCCGTCGGGGTCGGCGTCGAGCCCAGCGACAGCGCTGACTCTGCAGGCATCGGCATCGGCATCGGCATCGGCATCCGCGGTGCAGGCTCCGCCGGAGCGAGCGGCGGCTGTTGCGGATCGGCAGCCACGGACGAGGGCGACGCAGCAACAGCCGGGAGGGCGGGGGCCGGTGAGGGGCTCTGCGACGCCATGGGCTCAGCGGGCATGGGTGCCAACGGCTCGGGCTCACCCGGAGTAGGTGGGGCCCCTGGCGGGGCGGTGCGCAAGGGCGCCGGGTCGGACTCGGGCGGAGGTTGCGGGGAACCCGGCGCCTTGGTGAGCGGCGGGGGCGGGATGGCGGCGGCCTGCGGTGATGCAGGCCGCAGCTGGGCTGGGGGCGGCGGAGGTGGGGTGGCAGCGGTCGAAGTCTGCCGTGTGTGCGAGGGGTTGGCAGGTGGCTGCGCGGACACGGGCGCCCCGATCGTGGGTCCCGGGGAGGTGAGTGGCGGCGCCGTGGACGGGGTCTGGGGCCCCGGAGGAGCGGCCGAGGCGGGGGTGGCACCCATTGGCGGCCGCACCACGGGAGTCGCTGGGGACCCCGTGGGACCGGCCGAGGGGATGGCCGGACCCGACGCCACGGACAGCGGTGCCGACAAGGTGGCCGAGGTCGAGGTGGCGCCCATCGGTGTGGACGTCAGCGCCGCGGGAATGGCCGGGGACTGCGTGGGGCCGGACGAGAGAGCCGCCGGATCCGAGATTGAGGACGGCGGTGCCGCCGGGGTGGGCCAGGTGGGAGCCGACACCTCGGAGCGCTGCGCCGCCGGCAGGGGCGACGTGGAAGCCGACGCCAAGGACGGTGGTGCCGGGAGCGACGTGGGAGCCGAACCCGCGGACCGCGGTGCCGCCGGCGGGGGCGAGGCCGGGCCCGGCGCAGACGTCAGCGTGGGAGCGGGCTGTGCTGCGGAGCGGGGTGACGTGGGGGTGGGGAGCGGCGCCTCGGGCTGGGGTGCCACCGGCGGGAGCGAGGTGGCAGCCGACACCACGGACCGCTGTGCCGCCGACAGGGGCGAGGCCGGGCCCGGCGCAGACGTCAGCGTGGGAGCGGGCTGTGCTGCGGAGCGGGGTGACGTGGGGGTGGCCGGCGCAAGGGGGGTAACCGACACCACGGACCGCATTGCCGCCGACGGGGGCGACGTGGGAACCGACACCACGGACGGTGGTGTCGCCGGCATGGGCGACGTGGGGGCCGAAGCCACGGACCGCGGTGCCGCCGGCGGGGGCGAGGTGGGGCCCGGCGCAGTTGGCGGTGTGGGGGCGGGTCGCGCTGCGGAGCGGGGTGGCGTGGGGGTGGTTGGCGGGAGGGTGGGGAGCGGCGCCTCGGGCTGGGGTGGCGGTGGGAGGGGGGAGGTGGGGTGGAAGGGGTCGGGCATGGAGGTCCTTAGCGGCGGGTGGCGGCGGAGAGGGCGTCGGCGAGGCGGTCGAGGACGGCCGCGGCCTGTTCGTCGGTCAGGGTGAGCGGGGGCAGGAGGCGGACGACGCTGGAGTGGCGGCCTCCGAGTTCGACGATCAGGCCGCGGTCGAGACAGGCCTGGCGGACCGCCACGGCGAGTTCGGGCGCGGCTTCCCCGGTGTCCGGGTCGGCCAGTTCGACGCCGAGCATCAGGCCGCGGCCCCGTACGTCCGCCACGCACGGGTGCGCCGGGATCAGCCCGCGCAGCGCGGCGAGCATGCGCGCGCCGAGGGTCCCCGCACGCTCCGCGAGGCCGTTCTTCCGTACGTAGGCCAGGGTCGCCGTGCCCGCCGCCATGGCGAGCTGGTTGCCCCGGAAGGTGCCGGCGTGGGCGCCGGGGGCCCACTGGTCCAGCTCCCCGCGGTACACGATCACCGCGAGCGGCAGACTGCCCCCGATGGCCTTGGAGAGCACCATCACGTCGGGGACGACGCCCGCGTGGTCGACCCCCCAGAAGGCCCCGGTGCGCCCGACCCCCGTCTGGACCTCGTCGGCGATCAGCGGGATCCCCCGCTCCGCCGTGATCTCCCGCATCCTGCGCAGCCAGGCGTCGGGGGCGGGGTGGACTCCGCCCTCTCCCTGGACGGGTTCGACGATCATCCCGCCGGGTCCGGGCACCCCGCTCTTGGGGTCGTCGAGCAGGCTCCGCGTCCAGCGGGCCGACAGTTCCGCGCCCTCGGCTCCGCCGACTCCGAAGGGGCAGCGGTGGTCCTGCGGGTACGGCAGCCGGGTCACCCGTACGTCCGTGGCCCCGCCGGAGGCGGCCAGCGCACCCGCGGTCATGCCGTGGTACGCCCCGGTGAAGGCGAGCAGCCCCGGCCGGCCGGTCGCCGTACGGACGAGGGTGAGGGCGGCCTCCACCGCGTCCGTCCCGGCCGGTCCGCAGAACTGGATGCGGGCGTCGGCGGCCAGCTCCGCCGGCAGGTTGGCGAACAGCTCGGTGGTGAAGGCGTCCTTGACCGGGGTCGCGAGGTCCAGAACGTGCAGCGGGGCCCCCGAGTCGAGGACCCCGCGGATGGCTTCGAGCACCACGGGGTGGTTGTGGCCGAGGGCGAGGGTTCCGGCGCCGGAGAGGCAGTCGAGGTAGCGGCGTCCGTCCGCGCCCTCGATGGTCAGGCCCCGCGCGCGGACGGGCACGATGGGCAGGGAACGCGCGTACGTCCGTGCAGCGGACTCCCGTTGTGCCTGCCGGCGCAGGATCCCCTCGCCCCCCGAGACCCCGTCCGGTCCCGGAGCCGACCCCGGTGCCGACCCCAGCGCCGACCCCGGCGCCGACCCCCGAGCCGGCTCCGGACCGGCCAACTGTCCCGTCTCCGTGGCCCGGTCCGCCTGCGCCGGTACCTGCGCCCCGGCCGTGGCCGCCTCCTCGCCCGTCCAAGCCCTCAAAGGCACGAGTGTCGCTCCTCCCGCACGGTTGCCCTTCCGGGGTGCGCTTCGAACACCCACGCTGCTCCCCCGTCCCCCGTACGTACCAACGACGGTGGCGGCGACGGATCACGGGTGGAGCCAAGATCCTTGCCCTGCCCGGGATCCCTCCCCGCCCGGCGGAACCGGCGCCCCGGGCTGTGCCGTCCCCCAGGGCAGCGGCATAGTGGGGTGCTGCAACCCGGGCGCCCGCCCACCCGGGCACCATCCCGAACCAAGAACCATCCCGAACCCAGAACCACCCAGGGGGATTCACGACATGCGACCGATCCGACCGGTCACCGCGATCCTGTGCTCGGCCGCGCTCGCGCTGACCGCCGCGGCGTGCGGGCCAGGCGACGGTGAGACCGACGCCAAGCCGACCGTGGCGGTGAGCGTGCCCACCAGCCTCGACGGGGTGAAGATCCCCGACGGGCTCAGGGACAAGCTCAAGGAGCACGGCATAGACCTGGAGAAGTGGAAGGGGGGTGAGTGGAAGAACTGGAAGAAGGAGGACTGGCTCCGCGAGGCGGGCGACTACATCAACCCGATCATCGAGGACCTCTGGGACCCGGACCGGATGCGCGACGCCGACAAGACGCCGCAGCCGCCCGCCGTCGATCCCGACGCGGGCAAGGACCAGGGCGTCACCGACCCGACCCCGGCCCCGGTGGCCGCCAAGGCCGCGGCCGCGCCCTACCACCAGAGCGTCCCCGCCTCCGGCAAGGTCTTCTTCGACGGACCCGAGGGATCGATGGTCTGCTCGGCGACCGTGGTCAAGGACCCGGCGCACCCCGGCAAGTCCAACATGGTCTGGACGGCCGGCCACTGCGTGCACGCGGGCAAGGCCGGCGGCTGGTACCGCAACATCGCCTTCGTCCCGTCGTACAACAACAAGGGCAAGTCCGCGGCCGCGCTCAAGGGTGCGCCCCGCGAGGAAGTGGCCCCGTACGGCGTGTGGTGGAGCGACTGGGCGCAGACCTCCGACCAGTGGATCGCGACCGGCGGTCCGACCGGCGGCGCGGGTGCCCCGTACGACTTCGCGGTGCTGCACGTGACCCCGGAGAAGGGTGGCGGCAAGTCGCTGGAGGAGACGGTCGGTACGGCGCTCCCGGTGGCGTTCAGCGCCCCGGCCGCGCCGAAGATCGCGAAGATGACGGCCACCGGCTACCCGGCGGCGGCTCCGTTCGACGGCCAGAAGACCTTCCAGTGCGCCGACAAGCCGGGCCGGCTGTCGCTGAACGCCACCGACCCCACGATGTACCGCATCGGCTGCACGATGACCGGCGGTTCCTCGGGCGGCGGCTGGGTCGCGGCCGGCGCCGACGGCAAGCCGGCGCTGGTGTCGAACACGTCCATCGGCCCCGCCAAGGCGGGCTGGCTGGCCGGGCCGCGGCTGGGTCCCGAGGCGAAGGGCGTTTTCGACGCGGTGAGCGGCAAGTTCAAGTAGCCGTACCTGCCCACCACATGGCCGAGGGCCCCCGCTGATGCGGGGGCCCTCGGTCGTGCGCGGCGCGGCGCGGCCCGGGGCCGGGCCGCCGCCTCAGTGCTTCGCGAGCACGAACGGAGCGAGCTCCGAGGCCAGTTCGGCGTGCACCCGGGCCTTGAGCAGGGTGCCCTCCTCGATGTGCTCCTCGGAGATCACCTCGCCCTCGGCGTGCGCCCGGGCGACGAGCCCGCCGCGCGTGTAGGGCACCACGGCCTCGATCTCGATCGCCGGCCGCGGCAGTTCCGCGTCGATGAGCGCGAGGAGTTCCTCCATGCCCTGACCGGTGCGCGCCGAGACGGCGATGGAGCGCTTCTCGATCCGCAGCAGGCGCTGGAGCACCAGCGGGTCGGCCGCGTCCGCCTTGTTGATCACCACGATCTCGGGCACCTTGACGGCGCCGACCTCGCGGATGACCTCGCGGACCGCCGCCAGCTGCTCCTCCGGCGCCGGGTGCGAGCCGTCCACGATGTGCAGGATGAGGTCGGAGTCGCCGACCTCCTCCATCGTGGAGCGGAACGCCTCGACGAGGTGGTGCGGCAGGTGCCGGACGAAGCCGACCGTGTCGGCCAGGGTGTAGACCCGGCCGGACGGCGTCTCGGCCCGGCGCACGGTCGGGTCGAGGGTGGCGAACAGTGCGTTCTCCACCAGGACGCCCGCGCCCGTGAGGCGGTTGAGCAGCGAGGACTTGCCCGCGTTCGTGTAACCGGCGATGGCGACCGAGGGCACCTTGTTGCGGCGCCGTTCCTGCCGCTTGATGTCGCGGCCGGTCTTCATCTCCGCGATCTCCCGGCGCATCTTCGCCATCTTCTCGCGGATCCGGCGCCGGTCGGTCTCGATCTTGGTCTCACCGGGGCCGCGGGTGGCCATGCCGCCACCGCCGCCGCCACCCATCTGCCGGGACAGCGAGGCACCCCAGCCGCGCAGCCGCGGCAGCATGTACTGCATCTGCGCGAGCGCCACCTGCGCCTTGCCCTCACGGGACTTCGCGTGCTGGGCGAAAATGTCGAGGATGAGCGCGGTCCGGTCGACCACCTTCACCTTGACCACGTCTTCGAGGGCGATGAGCTGGCCGGGGCTGAGCTCACCGTCGCAGACGACGGTGTCGGCGCCGCTCTCCATCACGATGTCGCGCAGCTCGCGCGCCTTGCCGGAACCGATGAAGGTGGCCGGGTCGGGCTTGTCGCGGCGCTGGATGACGCCGTCGAGCACGAGCGCGCCCGCCGTCTCGGCGAGGGCGGCGAGCTCCGCGAGGGAGTTGTCCGCGTCCTGCACCGTGCCGGAGGTCCACACGCCGACGAGCACGACCCGCTCCAGGCGGAGCTGGCGGTACTCGACCTCGGTGACGTCCTCGAGCTCGGTGGAGAGACCGGCCACGCGGCGCAGGGCCGCGCGCTCGGAGCGCTCGTACTGGGCGCCGTCCCGGTCTCCGTCGATCTCGTGGCTCCAGGCGACGTCCTCTTCCATCAGGGCGTCGGCCCGAAGGCTCTCGGTGAAGCTCTGCGGGTCCGGCGCATCCTGTGCGTCGTCCCGCGCGTCCTGGGAAGGGGAAGAAGAGGAGGTCATTGGATCCTTACGTCGTTTTCGAATGCGTCCGCGTCAGGCGAAGCGGAGCCAAGGCCAAAGCTACTCCCGCGCGTGACATAACACTGTCACGTCCAACGTGTGACACTCCCCGGAGATTCCCCCCGGATCCCTCCGGGATTGCCTCCGGGATTCGCCCCGGGGTTCCCCTAGGGATTCGCCCGGTGCGTCCCGGCCCGCGGAACGGCCTCGTCGATGGTGGCATGCCCGTTCCGTACGCGTCACACGCTTTTCGGGGCGGTCCACTCCGGGTGGCCCGGCATGGCGGGGGTCTTCTTCCCGTACAGCCACGGCTCCAGGAACGGGCCCAGGTCCCGGCCCGCCTCCTGCGAGGCCAGCCGTACGAAGTCCTCCGTACCCGCGATCGCGTCCCGGTGCTCCCCCACCCAGCGCCGCTCCACCCGCTCGAAGGCCGGGACGCCGATCTCCTGGCGCAGCGCGTACAGGATCAGCGCGGCGCCGTCGTAGACCGCCGGCCGGAACAGCCCGATCTTCTCGCCCGGGGCGGCGGGCTTGGGCGCGGCAGGGGGGCCGCCGGCCGCCCGCCACTGGTCGGAGCGCTGGTAGGCCTCGCGCATGCGGCGCTCCAGGGAGTACTTGCCGAGGCCGTCCGCGTACAGGGCCTCGTACCAGGTGGCGTGGCCCTCGTTGAGCCACAGGTCGGACCAGGTGCGCGGGCTCACGCTGTCGCCGAACCACTGGTGGGCCAGCTCGTGGACCATGACGGACTCCACGTACCACTCGGGGTAGCCGCCGCTGCCGGCGAACAGCGTGCTCTCGAACAGCGACAGGGTCTGCGTCTCCAGCTCGAAGCCGGTACGGGCCTTCGCGATCAGCACCCCGTAGTTCTCGAAGGGGTAGCGGCCGACCCGGGCCTCCATCCACGCGATGTGCCCGGCGGTCTTCTTCAGCCACGGCTCCAGCCGTTCCCGTTCCGCAGCGGGGACCACGTCGCGCAGCGGCAGTCCGTGCGGCCCGGTGCGGTGGATCACGGCCGAGTCGCCGATCGAGACCTGGGCGAGCTCGGTGGCCATCGGGTGCAGCGTCCGGTACGTCCAGGTGGTCGCGGCTCCCGCCCGGCGGGCCGGGAGCGCGCCCGGCACCCCGTTGGCCACGGCCGTGGTCCCGGCCGGCGCGGTCACCCGGAAGGTGAAGTACGCCTTGTCGGCGGGGTGGTCGTTGCACGGGAAGACCCGGTGGGCGGCGTCGGCCTGGTTCGCCATGGCCAGCCCGTCGTCGGTGACCACCCAGCCGCCGTCGCCGCGGCCGCGCGGGTCGCTCGTGTGCCGGACGGTGATGTGGAGGGGCAGGTCCGGCTCCACCGGCCGGGCCGGGGTCAGGACGAGGTCCTCGCCGACGGCGGCGAAGCCGGCGGGCTCCCCGTTGATCTCCGCCGAGGCCACCTTCCCGTGGGTGAAGTCGAGGTTGACGGTCTCCAGCCGGGTGAGGCTGCGCGCGTCGATGACGGTGACCGCGTCGAGGGGGGTGCTGTTGTTCTTGTAGGCGAAGGACAGGTCGTACGAGAGCACGTCGTACCCGGGGTTCCCGAGCTCGGGGAACAGCACGTCGCCGATGCCGAGCGCCTTGGGCGGGGGCACGACGGCGGCGACGAGGGTGAGGGAGGCCGCGGCCAGCAGGGCGGCGCGCAGGCGCGGGGAGGTGAGCTGCATCCCCCACCGCTTATCAGCGCCCGCCGCGCACCCGCGAACGGCGCGCGACGGCTCCACCCGAATGGGGTCGGGCGGACTGCGCCCGGCTGACGTCGCGGGCCCCCCGGCAGGTCGTGGGGGCTACCCCCGGCCGACGCCGCAGACCCCCCGGCACGTCCCCCGCCCGTCCCCGGGGCTCCCCCCGGCCGACGCCGCAGACCCCCCGGCACGTCCCCCGCCCACTCCCGGGGCTCCCCCCGGCCGACGCCGCAGACCCCCCGGCACGTCCCCCGCCCGTCCCCGGGGCTCCCCCCGGCCGACGCCGCAGACCCCCCGGCACGTCCCCCGC
>NZ_JBSFDF010000007.1:225553-232119 GCF_053593795.1 Streptomyces sp. NPDC002104
CCCACTCCCGGGGCTACGCCCGGCTGACGTCGTAGACCCCCGGTACGTCCCGCATGGCCCGCATCAGCGCCGGGAGGCCCCTCGCGTCGGGGAGCTGCAGGGTGTAGCTGTGCCGGACCCGCTGTTCGACCGGCGGCTCCACCGTCGCGGACACCACCTCGACCCCCTCGCGGGCGATGGCCTCGGTCAGGTCGGCCAGCAGGTGCGGGCGGCCGAACGATTCGGCGAGCAGTGTGACCCGGCAGTCCGCGGTCGCCCGCCAGTGCACGGCGACGGGGGTCCGCCCCACCGCCCGCATCTGAGCCACCGTCGCGCAGTGGACCCGGTGCACCGTGACGACCCCGCCGCGTACGACGAACCCCTCGACGGCGTCCGGCGGCACCGGGGTGCAGCACCCCGCGAGCCGCACGGTGGCGTCCGGCAGGTCGGCGACGGCGTTGCCCCCGCCGCTGCGCAGGCCGATCACCGACAGCGGCGCCCTGGGCGCGGCGTCGGCGGGCCGGGCCCCGTCGGGGTGGGCCGCCAGCCAGCTGCTGATGGCGATCCGGGCGGCCGGGGTCCTGGCGTGGTCCAGCCAGTCGGCGGTGGGGCCCGAGGAGGCGTCGTGCGCGAGCAGGAGCTGGACGGTGTCCCCGTCGGAGAGCCGGGAGGACAGGGAGGTCAGGCGCCCGTTGACCCGGGCGCCGATACAGCCGTGGGCCGCCTCGCCGTACTGCGCGTAGGCGGCGTCGATACAGCCGGCACCGGCCGGCAGGCCCAGGGTGCCCCCGTCGGCCCGGAACACGGTGATCTCCCGGTCCTGGGCCAGCTCCGAGCGCAGGACGTCCCAGAAGGTGTCGGGGTCGGGCGCCGACTGCTGCCAGTCGAGCAGCCGAGACAGCCAGCCGGGCCGGGTCGGGTCCACCCGCTCCTCGTCGCAGTCGGCCGCAGCGAGCTGCTCGGCGGCCGGCGGGGCCGGGGAGGTGTACGGATTGCCGAGCGCCACCACGCCCGCCTCGGCGACCCGGTGCATCTGCCGGGTCCGCACGATGACCTCGGCGACATAGCCCTCCGGCGTCGCGAAGGCCGTGTGCAGGGACTGGTAGAGGTTGAACTTCGGTGAGGCGATGAAGTCCTTGAACTCGGAGATGACCGGGGTGAAGCAGGTGTGCAGTTCCCCCAGCACGGCATAGCAGTCCGCGTTCTCCCCCACGAGGACCAGCAGCCGGCCGAAGTCGGAGCCGCGCAGTTCCCCGCGCTTGAGGGAGATCCGGTGCACGGAGACGAAGTGCCGGGGCCGCACCACCACCTCGGCGGTGATGCCCGCGTCGCGCAGGACGGCCCGTACCGAGTCGGCGATGGCGGGCAGCGGGTCGCGCTCGCCCGCGTGGGCCGCGATGAGGGCGCGGGTGTGCTCGTACTCCTCGGGGTGCAGGATCGCGAAGACGAGGTCCTCCAGCTCGGTCTTCAGGGCCTGCACGCCGAGCCGTTCGGCGAGCGGGATGAGGACGTCGCGGGTGACCTTGGCGATGCGTGCCTGTTTCTCGGGCCGCATCACCCCGAGGGTGCGCATGTTGTGCAGCCGGTCGGCGAGTTTGATGGACATCACGCGGACGTCGTTGCCGGTGGCGACGAGCATCTTGCGGAAGGTCTCGGGCTCGGCGGCGGCGCCGTAGTCGATCTTCTCGACCTTGGTGACGCCGTCGACGATGAAGCAGACCTCGTCGCCGAACTCCTCGCGGACCTGATCGAGGGTCACGTCGGTGTCCTCGACGGTGTCGTGCAGGAGCGAGGCCGTCAGGGTCGTGGTTTCGGCGCCCAGTTCGGCCAGGATGAGGGTCACGGCGAGCGGATGTGTGATGTACGGCTCACCGCTCTTGCGCATCTGGCCGCGGTGCGAGGTCTCGGCGAGCAGGTACGCGCGGCGCAGGATCGACAGGTCCGCGTCGGGGTGATGGGCGCGGTGCGCCTCGGCGACATGGCCGATGGCGTCCGGCAGCCGGTCCCGGGGCGTGGGTCCGAGCAGCGCTGCGCGTCCGAGTCGTCGCAGGTCAAGCCTGGTCCTGCCACGTCTGCGAAGTTCAGGGAGCGCTTCGGGACGTGCTTCGGGGTTCGTGGCCTCTGCACTCATGGGCACCTCCGACGGCATCGACCGGCGGTGGTGGGCATGGGGTGAGCCCTCAGGGCCGGTGCCTGATGCTACCGACCCCATCACGTGGCGCAGTCCACCTCTTGCTCAGCGTGAAACGGATCACCCATTAGAGGGAAGCTTCAGACGAAAGCCGTTTCGGTGAGCCAGGCGGGATCGAACTCGCCCTCGGCCACGATCACGGCGGGTCCGGTCATCTCGATCCGCCCGTCGGGGTGCTCGGTGATGACCAGCGTGCCGCCGGGCAGATCGACGGTGTACGTGGCGGGCGCGCCGGTGGCGGCCGGGTCGGCGCCGTCGCGGCGGATGGCGGCCACGGCGACCGCGCAGGCGCCGGTGCCGCAGGAGCGGGTCTCGCCGGAGCCGCGCTCGTGGACGCGCATGGCGACGTGCCGGGGGCCGCGGTCGACGACGAACTCGACGTTGACGCCCGTCGGGTAGGCCGACGCCGGGCTGTACGGGGGCGGGTCCAGCAGGTTACCGGCGTCGTCGAGGCTGTCGACGAAGGCCACCGCGTGCGGGTTCCCCATGTTGACGTTGCGCGCGGGCCAGGAGCGCTCGCCGACGGAGACGGTGACCTCGCCCTCGGGCAGCTCGGCGCGGCCCATGGAGACGGTCACGTCGCCGGTCTTGTCGAGGTGCACCCGCTTGACCCCGCCGCGCGTGGCGACGGCCAGGTCGCCCGGCTCCACGTGCCCGGCGTGCTGGAGGTAGCGGGCGAAGACGCGGACGCCGTTGCCGCACATCTCGGCGACGGAGCCGTCGCTGTTGCGGTAGTCCATGAACCACTCGGCCTCGTCAGCCAGGTGCGCGGCCTCCGGGTGCGCGGCGGAGCGCACGACGTGCAGCACGCCGTCCGCGCCGATCCCGGCGCGCCGGTCGCACAGCCGCGCCACGGCGGAGGCCGGCAGCTCGATGGCGTTGTCCGGGTCCGGGACGATCACGAAGTCGTTCTCGGTGCCGTGGCCCTTGAGGAAGGAGAGGCTGGTCTGCGTCACCCGCCCATGGTACCGAGCCGGCGCCCGTCGGAGCCGGGCCGTCCCACCGGCCGGACCGGGCCGCGCGCCGCTGCCCGAGCCGGGTCTTCCCCGCTGCCCGAGCCGGGTCCCCGCCGCTGCCCGAGCCGGGCCGCCCCCGCTAGCGGAGCCGGGCCACCCGGTACACCGCGAGCGCCACGACACCCAGCGCGACCAGCGCGTACATCAGGGCGAGGCGCCAGTCGGGCCGCCGGCCCGAGCCGCGGGCCGGTAGTCCCGGCAGGGCGTAGCCCACGCGGCGCGCGGCCATCAGGCCCCAGCCGCCCGCGCAGCAGCTGATGAGGAATCCGAGCATGGCGACGACCGCTCCGCCGTCGCCGAACTCGAAGGCGAGCGGGAAGGCGAACATCAGGGATCCGGCGGCGGCCAGCATGACGATGGGGGCGATCTGCCACAGCCTCAGCCGGCGCTGGGGGCGCAGTTCCACCTCGAAGGCGGGGGCCGCGGCGGCCTCCGCCTCGGCGGAGTCGGGCGCGTCCGGGCCGTCGGGGGTCAGCCGCGCGGGATCCGCGGGCAGCCCCAGTCCGAGGCCGCCGTCGGTGTCCCCGGGCAGAGCGAGGGCGTCGGCGTCCACGGGCAGTACGGGGGCGTCGGCGTCCGGCGGCGCTCCGCCGGACGGTCCGCCGCCGTCGGCGAGGGCACTGTGAAGCATCGGATCCGCTTCCGGCCGGGTGTCGTCCCGACCGGTGTCACGAGGGCCGGCCTCCATCGCCACGCGCCCTCCCCACTTGGACCTCGTACGCCGCCGTTCACCGCCGGTGACGGCACCGGCGGAAGTTTGATGATGGCACGCCGTCAGGCCCGGGACGGGCGTGCGGGGCGTCCCGATGCCATCACGTGATCAGGCTGTGACCGCTCGTTCGACCAACGACTGCGCGAGTCCGGCGAGTTCTCCCCGGTCCGCGACGGCCCCGCTGAGCCAGTGCACCCTCGGGTCGCGGCGGAACCACGAGTCCTGCCGGCGGGCGAACCGCTTGGTGGCGCGGACCGTTTCGGCGCGCGCCTCCTCCTCGGTGCACTCCCCGGCGAGGGCGGTCAGCACCTGCTGGTAGCCGAGCGCCCTGGAAGCGGTGATTCCGTCCCGCAGGCCCGCGGCCTCCAGCGTGCGGACCTCGTCCACCAGCCCGGCCTCCCACATCCGGTCCACGCGCAGCGCGATCCGCTCGTCGAGCTCGGGCCGGGCCACGTCCACGCCGATCTGGACCGTGTCGTAGACGGACTCGTGGCCGGGCAGGTTGGCGGTGAACGGCCGCCCGGTGATCTCGATGACCTCCAGCGCGCGCACGATGCGGCGGCCGTTGCTGGGCAGGATGGCCTGCGCGGCGGCCGGGTCGGCGGCGGCGAGCCGGGCGTGCAGGGCGCCGGGGCCGCGCAGGGTGACCTCGGCCTCCAGCCGGGCCCTGACCTCGGGGTCGGTGCCGGGGAACTCCATGGCGTCGAGCGCGCCGCGCACGTAGAGGCCGGAACCCCCGACGAGGACCGGCGTACGGCCCTGGGCGAGCAGCTTGTCGATCTCGGCGCGGGCGAGGCGCTGGTACTCGGCGACGCTCGCCGTCTCGGTGACGTCCCAGATGTCGAGGAGGTGGTGCGGGACCCCTCCGCGCTCCTCGGTCGTCAGTTTGGCGGTACCGATGTCCATCCCCCGGTACAACTGCATCGAGTCGGCGTTGACGACTTCGCCGTCGAAGTGACGGGCCAGGGCTACGCCCAGATCGGACTTTCCGGCCGCGGTGGGTCCTACGACGGCGATGACCCGCGGGGCGGGGGCTGCTTTCCTCACCGCACCAGTCTCGCAGCCCTCCGTCAAGGCATCGCCATGTACCCGATCGAGCTACGTGACGGGACCCGGCCGAGGTCGTTGCCCTGACGGGGTTCCGGCCGGACGTGCGCCTTCCGTACGGCGGCCCGTCCACGGCGGAACTTCACTCACACGAGTAACGTTATAGGAGTAGACATGGGCATTTTGGACCGGCTTCTCGGCCGCAAGACCCAGGCGACGACCGAAGAGGCCGTTTCCGTGGATCTGACGGCGGAGTCCGCGACGGCCGACGAGGCCGGGACCGAGCAGGCTGTGGCGGAGGAGAGCGCGGCGGCCGAGGCCGTCGAGATCCCGAAGCAGCAGACGGCGGAGGTCGGAGCGGACAGCGAGGCCGCAGAGGGTGCCCGTACGTAGCCTCGCCATTGGAAGGTGACCCATGGGCCTGCTGGACAATCTCAAGGCCAAGCTCGCGCCCGCGAAGGACAAGGTGGGCGACCTCGCTGCACAGCACGAGGGCAAGATCGCCCAGAATCTGGAGAAGGTGGCCAAGGCCGTCGACTCCAAGACCAAGGGCAAGTACAGCGGCCAGATCTCCACCGGCGCGGACAAGGCGAAGGACGCCCTGGGCAAGATCGCGCACAAGGACGCTCCCGGCGGGCCGACGCCGCCGGCCGCTTCCTGACGCGGTCCCGTCATCCCGGAAGGGGCGCGGCACCCTTGGGTGCCGCGCCCCTTCCCGCTTTCCCGAGGCCTGCGGCTACGACCAGGCGGCGACGAAGTACCCGACCCCGTACGGGGCGTCCTCGTACAGCAGCCGGCCTTCGAGCCCCGCGCCCTCGGCCGCGCCGGCGAGCACCTGCCAGGGGGCCCGGCCGGCGGCCTGCAGCTCGGCGGCGAGTCCCGCGTCGAGGGCGGCGAGGGCGGGCAGGTCGGCGGCGCCCAGCGCGCGGGCGGCCTCGGCGTCGAAGCCGGCGGCGCGTTCGTCGAGGTAGCCGGGGGCCTTGAGGGTCCGCCGCGCGCTGCCGTCGCCCATGACGAGCAGGGCGACCCGCTCCTCGCGTGCGGCGAGCTCCCGGCCGGCCTCCAGGCACCCCTCGGTGTCCAGCGGCCCGGCGACCCCGAACCCCTCCAGAGGTGCGGCGCCCCAGCCCGCCCGGCCGAGCAGCCAGGCACCCACGGCGAGCGGGGTGGGCAGCAGCCGCGGCCCCTCCTCGCCCTCGCCCAGCCGTACGTCGGCCGCGACCCCGAATCCCCGGAAGGTGCCGCGGGCGCCCTGGGGGTAGGCGCCGTGGTGGTCGGGGTCGCAGGCTCCGACCACGACGAGCAGATCGGGCCGGGAGGCGGCGAGCACGGACAGCGCGTCGGAACACGCGGTCCGGGCGTCGGCGAGTTCGGCGGCGGCGCCCGTGGCGAGCTCCGGCAGGAGCATCGGCGGGGCGGGGCAGACGGCGGCGGCTACGAGCATGATCCGCAGCGTAGCCGCCGCCGGCTGCGAGCGAGGCCGGCTCTTCCTGAACGCACCCTCGCGCGCAGTGCGGCCCTGCCCTGCGGGGCTGGGTCCCCTACCCGCCCTTCCACCGTTCCCCGGGCGCTGCCCGGACCCCGTTCGCCACGTGCGGCGCCGTCCCCGGGGGCCAGCCCC